>JAGLXC010000051.1 GCA_023133095.1 Gammaproteobacteria bacterium
TGGCCAGAATGTTAAATTCTGGCCACTCACTCTAACAAGACATGGTAAATACGACATTCTCTATTTCCTTGAGACTGGAGAGGAGTTCCTATGCTCATGTCGTAAACTAATTATAACACAATTTCTTAAGGTTTGCTTAAATAATTTTAATTTCGTTATGTAATCTATTGTTTTTAATGAGAAAATAATTTTATATCTATACTTGTTTTATTAAAGACATTCATTACTTTTTTAGCATATAGAAATAACCTGACATGTTTACATGCTTTTTTAACACGTATTTTTAGCCCTCTGTTTTAGAGCTCTGGTTTTGATGGCTAGATTAGACCTCCAGATTAGCTATCTATTTTTGCGCACAAAAATAGACCTCTAAAATCAAGAGCAAAAATAGTGTACCAAAATCCTGTAACAAAATCTGGGGGTAAAATCCCAGCACACCCTCCCCTGAGCAAACTTTCACCAATCTAACAACAGGGCTCATCTCCTCTGCTTTTTTTACCTTTAAAATCCCACTTTTAAGCAAGTTACCCACAGAAATTGTGGATAAAAACCCAGCCTGTCTACCATTCTCATATCTCCCTATAATCTTTAGTAAAAAATATTCAATGATTTCTCCCTATCACCCTACAGGGCCCGTATTTCCTAGCCTCTATACCAAACAAACAATTGTTTTTCTTCCCTTTTTGGTATCATAGTACTATAATACCAAGTACATACAGTCGTATTTACTCCCGAGTCCATGCGACGGAGCGATTTAGTTAGGGAGTTAATGGTTACACTGATACGTCGTCCGGTAATAAATGCCCGCTTCCACGTGTGTTCGGAATAGCGAAGAGTATCAGCCTCTAATCATCAGGTTTTTATCATCATAAAAACTGGATCTTTTGGCAGAGCTATAGGCACTGTCCCGCAGGTTACCCATTTCGGGTTTCTCTGATTCTTTGTTAGAGCTATAGGCACTAACCCCAGGCTATATGGATTATATTGCCTTTTTTTTAGTTATCAAAAAAGCACTGTCAGGCTATATCGTTGCCTTTTTATTAGCTTCGCTAGCGAAGCTAATCGATATAGAAAAATGACACGCTGATAGCTGCAAAACCCTAAATACCGTGGAACTAAGGTGAAACATGAAAGGTATTTAGGATGCTGCACACAGAAGTAAGTAATGGATTGCTTGCTTCTGGCGCCTGTCACTACATGGTAGTGACAGGCGCCGAAACCGGCATTGAAACTGGCCTCTGCTACGATTTTTCGTAGTGACAGGCTGGTGACAGTGCCAAAACTCAGGACTTTTTAGCTACAGCTAAGGGTCAGGAGTTTTACCTTTGGACTTAGGTTCAAAGGAATACAGCAGGAACGCTCAGGCTTTCTGCCGGGGCTTTTAGCTCATCTCTATAGCCGAGGCTATGGGGATTATTTTTAACACTTACCATTTTTATTAGATGAAATTCGATTAATGCAAATAGATTAGGAGAAATTTTATGAAACATATAAATTTAACAAAAGAGCTAATGAAATTATGCTCAAGAAATAGAGATGGCTCATTTGCCACTCAGGCGGCCAGAAGACATATTTTGGCCTTATCTACTAAACAGTTGGTTGAGGCTGGATTTCATGACTTTGCCCCACAGAACTTAAAACCCAAACATATCGACACTCTGTTGAACCAATGGCAAGTTTTAAGTCCTGGTACCATTAAAAACCGTATGGCTCATTTACGCTGGTGGGCAGGTAAAGTTGGCAAAATCAATATTATGGCTAAGGATAATAGCTCTTATGGAGTTCCTAAGCGCAAATATGTTACCAATCTATCTAAGGCTAAGGATTTAGATCAGGACAAATTAGCTAAAATCCAAGATCCCTTGATTAGATGCTCTTTAGAGCTCCAGAGAGCTTTTGGGCTACGCCGTGAGGAGTCTTTAAAGTTCCAGCCCAGATATGCGGTTTTAGGAGATAAGATCAGACTGAAAGCCAGCTGGACTAAAGGAGGGAAATATAGAGAAATACCAATTAGGAATGATTATCAAAACCAGGTATTAAAACAAGCTCTCTTGTTAGCCAAAAATGGTTCTCTGATTCCTCCTGATAAAAGCTTTATAGAACACCTTAAAACTTATGAGACTTTAACTAATCAAGCAGGTCTTAAAAAAATGCATGGTTTAAGGCATGCATATGCTCAGGAAAGATATCAAGAGTTAACCCAAAGACTCTGCCCTGCTGCTGGTGGTAAATCTTCTCATGATTTTACCAAGCAAGAAAAGACAGAAGATCTAAAAGCTAGATTACAAATCAGTCAGGAATTAGGCCATGAACGCGAAGAGGTAACTGCGGTTTATTTAGGAAGATAAATTTAAGAATAATATCAGCACTAAATCTCAGAAATACTCTGGAGTATTAAAAGGCAATTTTTGGGGTAAGGGGTCCCCGAAAATTGCCAACATCGCCGCAGGCGATACCACCGAGAGCGAAGCGAGCGCGCGCCCGTCGAGAGCCAATAGACGTCCACAAGCTTGCGCGTGGCAAACGGCTATTAAGCGCTTGACCAAGCCCCTTTGGGGTCGCAGATCCGAAGGACAAGCACTGGCGTCTTGTTTAGTGCCCTTCCCTAACGAAGTGCCGGGCAGGGTGCACGCCGTGCGCAGCCTCCGAAGGGGCTTGGTCAAGCGTCGGAGCCTGCGGAGACGCGAGACGGGCGCGCGGGGTTAGCCTTACGGCTAGGGGATACCCCTGATGAGTGCTTTTAACCAGTACGTGCCCTTAGCTTGCGACAGGGTGCTCTGGCTATAATCCAAGCTGGATAAGGCTTTGCGCCTAAGGAGCGCAGCTCCTTATTGAGCAATATGGCTTTATTCTTATGTAAGAAACAGGCATTAAATCACCTTAAAACAAAAGCCACTTGTGCTTTTTTATAGGATACCTTAATAGGACACCTCAATAGGATATACCCAGTGTCCTATAATGGTGTCCTATTAAGGTATCCTATATCCATGCCTTGTTGCGCTAAAAAATAACTATTTTAGAGAGCGGAACTATAAAGAAATATTTATCAATTTTAGAAATGTTAAGCTGTCGTATATAACCAATATTCGCAAAAATATTTTAGTTGTATCCTAGATGGGGTAAGGGCTACAGGAGGAGCATGTCCCTTTTTTGTAGGAATCCCGGCCGGACATATACCTCTTATTTATAAAAACACTTGCTTTGTGCCTACAAAGTAGCTACAATATAACTATAATAAAACCTTGAGGAATAAAGAAATGTCTACAGCTAAAAACACTATCGTAAGAGCAAGAGTAAATGACCATATAAAGCATAATGTTGAAAAAATATTAGATAATCTAGGGCTTACTATGTCTGATGCTATTAACGCTCTATTTAGCCAAATTACCTTACGTAAAGGACTGCCATTTGATGTAAAAATACCCAACAAAGCTACCAGAAAGGCTATTGAGGAAGCTCGTGAGGGTAAAAATCTAAAAAGGTTTGATTCTGCTGAAGACCTATTTAAAGATTTAGGAATTTAATAGTGTCTTTTGTAGAAAGAACCAACAGGTTTAAGCGGGATCTGAAACGAGTTTTAAAGCGAGGAAAGGATGCTGACAAGCTAAAAAAGATAATCCTATTATTATTGGATCAAATAGAGTTACCAGAAAATTTCAAAGATCATCCTTTAGTGGGTAATTATAATGGGGTACGTGAATGCCATATAGAGCCAGACTGGTTACTTATATACAGTGTTTTAGAAGCTGGAATTAGATTAGAGCGCACAGGGACTCATTCAGATCTATTTAAATAATCAACCATTCTCTTACTTAGGGGGTCTTAGTTACAGTTTACCTAGCCCCGGGCCTGGATATGCCTCATTAGAAATTAAAAATACGTTATTTTTCAATAAGTTATAGTTAAATATAGACTGATATATACGTAGATATATCAGTCTATATCAGCAACATCCTCACAACAAATTTTTATCTACAAACCAGACGTGGTAAGGTCTGCAAGAGAGGCATGTCCCTTTTTCGTTAGAATCCCGGCCGGACCTTAAATAATGGCGAAATTGGCTTTTCTCTGCAATTATATGCACGTATCCCAGCTTCCCCCGTACTAGACCCTATGCTATATTAGAGCTAATGCTATTTGAAAAGATTTTCAATATTCGATACAAATTTATTTAGAGATAATAGATTTATACATGCTAATTATAATAAAATTATATAAACTAAAATTTCAAAAGGAGGTTTTATGAATCAGGCTTTAATAGTTATTTTAAAAGCAGCCGCTTCTTGGGCAACAAAAAAAATATTGTCAGCTCTATATGATTCTATCGCAGATACACAAGGAACTGACTTTGTCGGTTTATATATAAGATTACTTGAAGAT
Source organism: Gammaproteobacteria bacterium (assembly GCA_023133095.1). GTDB lineage: Bacteria > Pseudomonadota > Gammaproteobacteria > UBA9339 > UBA9339 > JAGLXC01. The sequence continues at coordinate 4,381 of JAGLXC010000051.1, forward strand.
ATAAGAAGTATAACCGGCGAAGTAATAGAAAGAAATGAAATAGAAAGGTGTGAAGCAGAACTTCGTGCAATCACATGGTCTTTAAGTGAAATAACAGATAGGTATTCTGCTCCAGCTCCCACAGATATTTTAACCGTACTAAGATTACAAAAAGATAAAATAACTTCACTACTATATCAAAACGAAAGATTTTTTGTAAAAACATTTCAAGCTTATTATTTGTTAAATACATTACTAATGGCAGCTTATGGGGAACTTGCCAAATTAGATCCTGAACATTCTACTGACTATCGTCATGATGCTTTAAATAGATTAGCTGAAACAGAAAAAGCTTTTAAAAAATATTCTCCTGCCATTTTCCAAAAAAGAGCGACGCTAATAGTTAATCGAATCCCTTTTCATATGGATGAAAAAGGGATATATGAACTGGTACCAGACCCTCCCCACCGCCCCGGCTTTTCTGATAAGTCTAGAAGAATAAGAGTTGGAACAGAATACAGACATTATTTTAATTTTACCGATATTGATGGACGCGCCATAGCATGGGATGGCGGTTGGAAAAGAAATAGGGTTGAAAGTCATAATGCTGGGGCATCACAACTTAGCAGCAAAGTTTGGACAAGCAAATTCGTCACACAACTTATGGAACAGATAAGAAGCTTAAGGCAGGGTTTAGCAGATGCCAAGTTGGTTTTATCAGAAAACAAATCTTTTGATGATTTATCTAGCTCACGCCCAATGGTAGCACAAGTTGATATAGATGAAGTGTTGTTCCTAAGTTCTGCTGGTAGTGTCGTAGAACTTTTGGGAGAAATATCCGCATTGCCACCACAACTAAAGTTCTCACCGCAAGCTAGTGCAGCTGCTGCACCACAACAAACCCTGTTAGCATCTAATCCTAATGCTTTTCATAAGGAAAGTGTGCCTGTAGCAGCAGAAAGCACTCCAGATAATGGGGAACAAGATGAAGCAACAATGGATTTAGCTACATAGTCGAGTAAGCTGACCGCATTACTGCGACTAGCTCCTCTAAGAATGTAGCGTACGATTTTCACCGGGTCCTCTGGAAGATAGAGCATAAAGTTTTGCTTAGCGGCGGGACTACCAGGCCTGATAAAGAGCGTGATGAAATGATCAGCATGATAAAGGAAGGATCAGTGCTCTCTTGGGCCCATGTCAATCTGCATGGGGAGATGGGGAGCGACTTTAAGAGACGCGCGGCTAATGATGCTTATTTCAACATGAACAAGATACTATCACTTCAGGTGGGATGATGCTAACGAACGAAACTTTTCGGCCTATATGTCAGGGGACCCTATCCTGGCTTGACCCGAATTTTGGACTAATCGGAAATTTCGGCGGTTGTGCCGCAAAACCCCTCTTATGGAGTTCCTAAGCGCAAAACCCCTATCCGGGCTTGATACCGAGGTCTTTATGGAGAAAATCGTTCGCTAATCTCCGGCATATGTTCTGACAACAAATACAATAATGCCGCAAACATAAGCATTGCAAAAGCACCGCTTAAACCATAACACTTAGAAGAACAACATCCATCTCTACCAAAAAAAGTATTTCTATTTGTGGCTACTGGTAATTTTTCCGGTATATTCTCATCGAGAAAATCCACGACTTGCACAAGATGAACAAGAATGGCGCTTAGATGAAATGTGTAGAATGCCTTTATATTCTCGCGAACTAAGAGAGGTTAGAGGTGGAGGTTATGAGGCTAGCGATGAAGAAGATAGAGAAATACTCAGAGCTCCAGTTTCAGGGCCAAGCTTTTATCATATCCCAAGGGCTTTAGAACAGGAAGGCAAGGTTCCCGTGGAAGAACAAGAGGAAGAAGAGGTACCTTTGCTTGATAAAAGAGTAGCTCAAGGTGATCCTGCACAATCTGGATCGCTGGTTTTATCTTAAAGATACCAAGCAGGACAAGGCTTAGCTGGCAGGCATGTCCCTTTTTTACTAGAATCCCGGCCGGAGGTCAAAAACTCTTAAGATAAAACCAGAAGCAGAGAAGCTTATTAAACTTTGGGAGAAAGCAATACAAAAATTAGCTCTACAAATTATCTAAGCAAGCAGGAGAGAAGGGCGGATGCTATTCCGTGATGGGTATGTCCATTAAACGAGCGATAAAAAGACACTTAAAATAGGATGGTAAAACAGGCAAAAAATAGCTTTTGATCTGTTAAAAAATCCGTATAAAATGCAAAGTATAGTTTATTTTTATATTTTATAAGTTATTAGATTGCGATTTAGATTTTTGCAACACAACCTAACAACTAGATGCTTTTGGAGTTTCGGGCTTGTGTTTTCAAAACTTTGGCAGCGAATTCTAATGTGTCAATAAATGAGCGAAGCTCACAATCGCCACCAAATCTTAATTCTAAGGTTTGTGCTTTCTTAAAGCCTGTTTTGTCGTGGTTTGAATCACTTTCTTTAAATCGGACCATCAAGTCAGTTGATGTATGGTCTTCTATTTTAAGATACGTTCTTGCTCCATGCCCAGTGTCTCCACCGCAAAATCCAGTGGTGCCGACACAAACAGACATATCATTAGCGCTCGCTATAAAGTACTCATATGCTTCTATTTCGATATTATCCAAAATGATCTTTTTTTTCTCTGTATTTGATAGCTCTTCCAGAGTAAATTTTTCACACATATGTATCTCCATCAGGTTTTATCTGTTCCATGTCGGTATTTATAATTGTCCTTGTACAATATTATGCAGTCAAAGCCCATTCATGTCAAAATTTACGGTTTGAAACACGGCAAAAATCTTCGATAGCAAAGCACTATGATTACGGATCCGTGAAGAATGAATAGAGTCTTTTTTGCAGTGCGATAGGCATAGAGCAGCGAT
>JAGLXC010000052.1 GCA_023133095.1 Gammaproteobacteria bacterium
ACCCACAGATTCTGGTGAAGAGCCATAATTATATAAATTAACACAGGAGTAACAAATGACATCAATACGGGGCTTGACCCGAAATGCTGATGAAAATGTTGGCGCCTCTTAGCGTACGTTTTCGTACCGTTGGACTTCACCCCCCTACTCAGTATCAGAATACGCTAATGCCGCATCAATTTCTGGCATATAAATTCTTTTACGCCATTCTTGCCTATAATGAACTAATCTGTATTTCAGCAGATTGCCAAGCACAGTAGACACCTGAGTTTGAGATTTATTGATGTGTTTTGCTAAATCACTTACCTGAATAGCTTTGCTAGCAACAACAGCCCTAAGAACAGTCTCCTCTGTTTCGGAAAGTCTATGGCGTTTGATTCTATCTTCTCCAAATCTCTTAATAACGGGCATGGCCAGCTCAATGCTTATTTTGTCAGTTAACACTCCAAGCTGCAACGCACTAAATAATCGATTCAGCAAGCCAAAAATGTAACGCAATCTCCCACTGGTTATTCTAAATAAATAAATCCATACTTCTTTATCCACAGGAAGAGTAACTTGTGGCTTCGCCTTAAAATACTGAACACGTATATTAATAAGTTCTAGATACTCTTTTTCAGAAAGAGCTGTGATCTCGGCATCAAACGCAATAATATCATCCAAACGATCAATTTTCTGGGCAACAAACCGCCTTAATTCTGTATCACCAACGAGGAGCCAGCTTGTCCCTGGTGTTTGGAAGTAATCTCGCATTACATTTAGCAATACTTTTAGATGTTCTTCATTTTGAACAGTACCAACATCTAAATTATTCAGCTGGATTAATATACCGTATTTAAAGCCCAGATCTTGGACTATTTTCACTAAATTCTCTATGTGATGCACCAACATTTGGGTAGGCATAATCACAGGCTGACTAGTAGCGCCAGAACTACCATAATTACCACCTACACTAAAGGTGCTCAACCCAAATGAGCGAAAAGTCTCGGTGATCCTGCCTATAATTGATTTTGCCTCAGTAAAACGATCGTTGTTCTTAATTTTGGATGGATAGTCTAGCTCTAAAGTTCTGACAATATTCCCAATGACTGCTGCCATTAAAGTATCAGCATTCCAGTATGGCTCCACCTTGATTTCACTCATTGGAGTAAAATATTTATTCTTCTCTTGGGCTTTGAAGCGCAAAAAATTAGCAAATGACGTAGTACCAACTCCACGATTACCCTCAATAATCATAACCACATTAGAGGCATTAAGAGCATACTGGGCTTGCTTCAGCTTATCTTTGTTCCCAGTATATAAATCTAATGTATACGATGTAATTGGCTGTGTTTTAAAAGGATCGTCTTTAAAACCTAAGGCTTCCCATTGCATATATATTCCCCTAAAAATTTATCATGTCACAAGGTTAGCAAATATTTTATAATATTACAACCGTTAATGATGTCACAAGCTTATGTCATGTCATGATCTTATATAATGGGTTTTAGACCTCCGGGTCGAGTAGAACGGCCGGATCACTCCGACCGAACCCTCTCAGAACCGAGCATGCAGAACTACCGCAGTAGTGTGATTTTTGATGAGTCAATGCGATAATTGTCCTTGTACACCCCAATTTACATTTGATAAAACACATTCATCTTGACTTGTTAAATGGGCTGGCATTAGGGTAGTAAGCAAATTCGTCCGTTTTTACACGCTAACTAAAAAAAGTGCTTATTTTTCAAACGGTTAAACCTTGCCTGCTTCGCCTGCTGGGTGTGGCTCCGTCACGATGTAT
>JAGLXC010000053.1 GCA_023133095.1 Gammaproteobacteria bacterium
TTTCGTAAACACGGCGAACTATATCTACATGCTGAATGGCTTCCTAAGATAGCGCGTGAAATAGCCTCTGTCGCCTTTAACAAAGAGACTGACTATGCTGTGACTCACTTTAACCCCTTAGTGCCACAAAACGCATCTATGCCTCTTTCGATCGAAGGGCGCAATATTCGCTTACGTTTGGCTAGTTTACCGGCGCATGGCGGCTTTGATGTGGTGCTACGTATTTTAGCCACTGGTGAAGAAAAGACACAAAGATTACAAGAGCTAGGCTACACTGATTTACAAGTTAAACTAATTGAAAAGGCATCAGCTATGCCACATGGCGCTATCATTATCTCAGGCCCTACAGGCTCGGGGAAAACAACCACTCTGGCAAGCTGTATTAATATGATCCACGGCGATCGCAAAGTTTATACAATTGAAGACCCCGTAGAAAAATTGGTTGAAAAAGTTACCCAGGTACCTGTAAATGAAGAGCAAGCAGATCGTAGCTTTGCCAGCATGGGTCGGGCATCCTTGCGTATGGATCCTGATGTCATTGTCTTAGGTGAAATGCGTGATTTAGATACAGCAATAGTTATGACACGCGCATCGCTTACAGGCCATCTAGTGTTTTCCACATTACATACCAATACTGCACCAGGTATAGTACCACGCCTTATAGACTTAGGCATATCGTCATCACTTTTAAGTGATGCTAGCATGCTTATTTGCTTGGTATACCAACGCTTGATACCAACTTTATGTGAAAAATGTGCGATACCGATAACTGAATCACCAGATCACAAACCACATTTAGCCAGATTTGAGAAAATTTTTGGCGCAGCCGCCTTAGGTAAAATGCGTGCTCGCGGCCAATACTGCCATACTTGCAAAGGCTTAGGCATAGGCGGCCGAACAGTAGTGGCTGAAATTGTGTGGGTTGATGAACAAAGCCGTCTTTTCATTCGAAATAATGACTCTATTGGTTGGGAGAAATACCTAAAAAGCAATGGCTGGGAACCGCATACTGTACACACATTAAATTTAGTAAAACAAGGTATTTGCGATCCTCTAGACGCCGAAAAAACCATTGGCCATCGTGACCCTGAATTTACTGCCGAAAACTTTAACTACCGAGATTTCATATAAAATCATGCTACGTATAGAAAAAAGACTAAATAAACTACTATTTACCCGTAATGACCAACGGGCCTTTCTTGAAGATGTCTCAAATTTAATAAAAGATGGTGTGCCAGCGCCACAATCTATAGCCACAGTGCAAGAGATCTCCAAAGGACCAACTAAAGAAGCTGCTAAAGATATACTACAAAGCATATCAGAAGGACAGCGTATCTCTGAAAGTTTTGCCTACTGGTTTCCACCATCAATTGTAGAGGTAATCCGCTCTGGTGAAGAAGGTGGTGTACTACCAGAAACCATGAAAACAGCAGTAGACTTTCTAAATCAACGTGACAGTGCGCTCTCTTCATTACTGTCATCGCTGATGTATCCTTTAACAGTATTTATTATGGGCTGTATTGTATCTGTTTTTTTAAGGCACTCAGTCTTTGAAAATTTCGCAGCTATTAAACCGGTAAATTTATGGCCTCAAAATGGCCAAATATTGATGCATTTTTCCTTATTTATGGAAGATTGGTGGTGGCTGGTACTAATCATAGCTTTAGCTATATTTTTTGCTGTAAGACAAATCTTAACAACAACAACCGGCGATATCCGCCGCATAATAGATAATATCCCTATGCTGCGCCTGTACCGTGATTTTGCGGCCGCACGTTTTATGGAAACCTTAGGCTTATTGCTCACCAACCATGTTGGCTTTAAGAATGCTCTTACCATCTTGCAACGCAACGCTACCCGTTATTTAGCCTGGCATATCTATCTTATGCAGTTTCGCTTAAGTAGTGGACGAGAAAATATTGCTGAAGTACTAGATACTGGCCTTGTTAACCGTGCGGACATGCTAAGGCTCCAGGTTGTGGCAAAAGGTAAAGGCTTTGATAAAGCCCTAATTCATCTCGGCTCACAAGCTCTAGAACGCAACACCAAAAATATAAAAGCAGCAGGCAAAATTTTTGGCGGCATCTTGCTAGGCCTGGATGCGGCTTTATTAATATTTATGATCTTCTCGGTATACGATGTTGGATCTTTTATTGGAACCTAGGTATAATCAAAAGAATGTTAATTAACAGGGGACTTAAACTATGTCACAAAAAATCAGAACTCTTTTCTTGAAAAAACAGCAAGGTATCGGCCTATTGGAGCTGATGTTGTCACTTGCTATTATTGCTATCTTATTGGTTATGGCTACACGCTATTACTTAAGCGCCTCAACCTCATCTGACATCAATCAGGTAGTTTCTGACCTGGGCGCTTTAACCTCATGCGCTGCCAACTGGTCTAATACCAATGGACCTAGTTTTGATAAATCAACAATAACAGGCTCATCCGGATTCGAGTTAACTACTGACTGTGGTGATACTGGCCTTTTTCCAACCACTAGAATCGACAGCAATGGAGACATGATCACCCCATGGGGAACTGCAACAATTGACCCTAGCGCTCCTCCTACAGGTGGTGGTAGTGGGAATACAGAACTAAAAGTTACAATAACAACCAATAATACAAGCCAGGCTAAAGCATTATTACTTAGACTGGGGGGAGACCCTAAAAATCAATCAAGTGACACCATAACCTACTATCTACTTGAACAAACGGTGTCATCATAATAATATTTATGATAGACCGTGAAATATCATAGCCAAAAGCAGCCTAAAGGGTTCTCCCTTCTAGAGCTGCTTTTGGTGTTAGCGCTAATTATGGCTATCATGCTAGCCAGCTACCATCGGTTTAAACAATATATCCTTCATAAAGATATCGCAAGTATAAAACACAATGTTGCTTTGTTAATGGATGAGTTAAATCAAACCTACTATTTACAAATCGAGAAATATTGTCCACCCAAACCTCCTCTGGATTACGCAGGCTATATGGACTGCCCTGTATTGCAACACAAAGAGCTTCCAATTAGTAATTCAGATCTGCACAAATGGCCGACCCTTTTACCGTCAAATTTAGTAACAGATAAAACACTAACTGCTAGCAGTTATGGCTATAATGTAGACTCATCGCAAGGAATCACAACAGAAGCACCACCAAACTATGTTTTTCCTTCTGGATATGACACTTACTATAACCATCAACTCTGGATTACAGTAACGTTGGATAAAAACCTTATCCCAGAAGAGAGCCTAGACTGGTATCAAAGCATGTTAGGAGCGTCAAAAAGAGATGGATATAAACTCACCTGGATAAAGCTACCTAGCTACACAGTTAAAGGCATGAACAGTGATCTATGGATTATGGGGGGCGGGCTTGCAACCTTTACCAAGGCTTTGGAAGGTTCGGTTGTTACTTCATCGTAACGTCCATTAATGGGCAATCTTGAACAAAAAATCTCTCTGGCGGGCGGCCGCAGAGGGTTACGGGCACCCACAAGGGGTGCCCCTACACCATTATGTTTGCCGGCGGAGGACCCCCGCCCAGCAAATTATACGTCTCTTTTCTTGCAGCAGTTACAAGAACAACCACAGAATAGATATTTCAGTAATGCACCAACAGCCAAAACTGGTAACATTACATCAAAAAAACGACTAACAAAGATAATGTATCCTAGCCCTTGCTGATGCCAAAAGCTAACGATAACACCTAAAGCTAACGCAATTATTGTGACAACAATTGCTAATAATTTATATATCATATTACATTTTCTCCTTTTCCAATCATAAACACTATAACATAGTCAGAAGTCAATTATCCACCGATTTGTTTTTCGCGGATCTCATCTACCGTTTTGCACTCTATGCATTTCATTGCAATTGGGCGTGCTTCTAAGCGTTTAAGACCAATATCTGCGCCGCAATCAGCACAAAAGCCATAATCACCGCCTTTTATTCTCTCTAACGCATCATTAATTCTTTTAAGCAGCTTACGCTCTCTATCTCTAGCCTTAAGCTCTAAATTAAAACGCTCCTCTTGATAGGCACGATCTACAGGATCAGGATAGTTAGCTGCATCTGTTTGCATATCCTGCACTGTGCGGCTACGCTCTTCCATAAGCTGCTCTTTCCAGAGATGAAGTATATGCTCGAAATGCTTCAACTGCTCACCACCCATATACTCTTCATCTTTTTTAGCCCGATAAGGCTTTACATCTACAGGTCCTGTAAAAACTTGCGTTTTATTTTTTATTACCATAATTAAATTCACTCTCTAAATTAAAGGCTGCATTTATAGCAAAAACCTTAGTCTAATGCAACGAAAATTGCCTTTTAGGCTGGTCATTCTAATTTTGACCATTTTAGCATTCTGTTTGGCAAATCAGGGGATCTAGAATTTGTTAAAGCGCGACTAGGTATCAGGATGATAGCGGGATGGTACATGGATGTACCATGGAGCGCGTAACAAGTTCCAGATCCCCTTTGCCAAACAACAAGCCAATCCTCAGCAGCCAAAATTAGAATTACTAGCCTACAGACAATTACATATATTTCTATTATAATGGTTCTACTATGGTAAGCAAACAAATAATAACCAGACTTGAATCGGACAGTATGGGCGCAATTAAAGTGCCTGCTGATCGCTACTGGGGCGCTCAAACTGAGAGGTCTTTACTCCACTTTAATATTGGCACTGACATTATGCCGCGCGAACTTATTCGCGCCTTTGGCATCCTTAAAATGGCGGCAGCCACTGTTAATAACTCCTTAGGAAAACTCTCAAACAGCAAAGCCAGGCTAATTATAGCCTCTAGCAAAGAGGTCATAGCCGGTAAATTAGACAGCCATTTTCCGCTTAGAATCTGGCAAACTGGCAGCGGCACTCAAACCAACATGAACTGCAATGAGGTTATTGCCAACCGTGCAATTGAAATGGCGGGCGGGACTTTAGGCAGCAAAAAGCCAATCCATCCCAATGACGATGTAAATATGTCGCAATCATCCAATGACACCTTTCCAACCGCTATGTATATAGCAGCAACAGAGGTCATCAGCCACAACTTAATTCCCGCTGTTAGCAGCTTACACGCAGCCTTAGCCACGAAACAAAAGCAATTTGCTAAAATAGTTAAAATTGGTCGCACCCATCTACAAGACGCCGTCCCTCTCACCTTAGGCCAGGAATTTTCAGGCTATGGCGCCCAACTAACTGCTGCCATGCAAAATATCAAACACAGCCTGCCACAACTACAGCAACTAGCTATTGGCGGCACCGCAGTAGGCACTGGCTTAAATGCTCCACCCCAATTTGGCAAATTAGTAGCCGCTGAAATCGCTAAATTTACCAAAATAAAATTTGTCTCAGCGCCAAATAAATTTGCCGTATTAGCAGCTCATGATGCTATCGTCATGGCAAGCGGCACCCTAAAAACCTTAGCTGCCGCATTAATGAAAATTGCCAATGATATTCGTTGGTTAGGCTCAGGCCCCAGATGTGGCCTGGGCGAACTCATATTGCCAGAGAATGAACCTGGCTCATCTATTATGCCAGGAAAAATCAACCCAACCCAATGCGAAGCTTTAACCATGGTTTGCGCTCAGGTTATGGGAAATGATGCGGCCATTGGCTTTGCTGGCTCACAAGGTAACTTTGAGCTCAATGTCTTTAAACCGGTAATGATCCACAATCTATTGCACTCTATTCGATTACTAACTGACTCCAGCTGCAGCTTTACCAAATATGCTGTCGCTGACTTACAAGCTAACAAAGCCAGAATTGATCAATTCCTAAAATCGTCACTTATGCTGGTTACAGCTCTAAGCCCTAAAATTGGCTATGACAAAGCCGCCAAAATCGCACATACAGCGCTACATAAAGGCACTACTCTACGCGAAGCCTGTATTGCACTTGGGTTTTTAGCTGGCGAAGAATTTGATGCTGAGGTTAAACCAGAAAAAATGGTATAAAAAGGGCAACCGCAAGGGAATTGCCCCTTCGCGATTGAAATTTATGCTGTGTTGCCTAAAATCCAATCGCTTTGGGTATATTATTGAGAAATCCGAGGACCTGCCGCACGGACAGACCCAGACCCCACAATGTTTTGCTTAATCTGCTTTGGATTGCCATAATATTTTACTGATGCGCTGCCTCTGACATTTACCTCTAGCTGATGATTCACATTGACTACAATATGGCTCTCACCGGCTGAATTAACCTTAACATTGTTAGCTATAAGGTCAGCGGCATCAATATCACTAGCGCCTCTCACATTAATTTCTGCTACATTCACCTTTCCAGAAAAATAACATTTACTACTGCCAGATAAATTTAGTATTATTGCTTGACCATGCAAATTGGTCGCATGGATTTGCGCCATCCCACCTATATTAAGTTTTTGTAACTCAGGCGTAGTTATTACCAATTTTACTGGCTGCGATGGCCGGGCCAAAATCTTCCGCTCCTCCTGAATATACAATGTATTATCATTAACATAAACCTGAAAATGGGGTATAAGATTACTATCGGTGGCGATTAGCACTTTGGGTTTTGGGCCGGATTTAATAATAACGTTGCTATTGCCACCGATATTAATCGTAGAAAAACTAGATGGAATATAAGTTTTACTTATAATTTTGCCATCACCAATTACTCCGTGTTTTGCATAAAATACCAATTTACCATGAGCTTTAGGAAACAGCGGTTTAGTATTGAGCTTAACAATTACTGTTGCTACAACTACCCCTAAAAAAAGAGCGACTATTACAGTTAATAACATTTTGTTACTGGTCTTCATAACATACTCCGCAACTCATCGAAATCTATATTTAATAAACGCATGGTCTTAATAAACAGAGGCATCTCCTGCTGCAGGAACCTCATTTTTTTTAGCTGCAAAACTTTATCATAGCCATCTTCTACGACAAAATAACCTATGCCACGCTGTTTAACAATTACATCCTGACTCTCTAAATATCCATAAGTTCTAACTATGGTGTTAGGATTAACCTCTAACTCTACGGCTAGTTCTCTTACTGATGGAATCTTGTTTTGTACTAGCCACTCTTTTTGTAAAACTTTTTCACAAACATAATCAGCAATTTGCAGATAGATAGCGCGTTGTTGTCTAAACTCCACCTTACACCTCTACTTCACAAAGACGAATATAGGCGATAAGCCAACAACATGGAGCTAACACAATCCATAACAGCGAGCCAATAACTGCTGAAAAAACATGCATTACTGACATACCAAGCGGACCTAGCAGCAGAACAATAGTCAAAAAGGTAAAAAATGTAAAAACTATAGCCAAACAACCCAGTGATAAAACAGTTTTGGTCATAGCATGCCTTTTAAAATAGATTGAGCCTAATAAAAAGACTGACTGAAAAACAAAATAATTGCGAATATAAACCAGAATATCATTACGGAACGGCGTAAAAAGAGGCAACTCTTTATGTAAGAGCAAAGCTGAAATTACTACTACAATTACAGATAATAGATAATATAAAACCAAACTAGCTAACACATAACCCACAGAAGTTAAAATCAGTTTGACTAAAAATTTTTCTAAATTAGAGCAAGGCAGGGTCAATAACAAATAGCTTTTCTGTTTATCATGCAGATCTTTAAATGCTAAACTGCTAATCCAAAAACCTCCAACAAATAACACCCATAGATAGACCATTGGATGAAAATTATGCGAAAATCCATTAGAAACAACAAGAGTGTATAAAAATAATACACTAGCTATAGCCGCTATTGTAGTAATTATAATATGTCTATTAATAGACAAATCATGCTTAAATAATAGCATAAAACGTCTTAGCCAAAAAAGATTATGCTGTTTCATGTTGCACCTCTCGACTGGTAACATCATTAAACAATATCTCTAAATTCGTCTCTGACTCATAAATTGGCTCATTAAAAATAATTCTACCCTCATCTAAAATTACCACAGTATCAATAAGTGTCTCTAAATCACGCACTTGATGCGTTGCAATAATAAATGAGCGCTCCTCAGTCAACATACGCGCCATAAGTTTTCGAAACTGACTCTTACTAGGAATATCTAGTCCATTGGTTGGTTCATCTAATAGTAATAACTTACAATTGGTTGCCAGAGCAAAAGCGACTAAAAACTTCTTCTTTTGCCCATATGATAATATATGCAACTTTTTATCACGTGGTAAACAAAATTCATCTAAGGCTTCATTCCATGCCTGATAATCAAATTTTGCATAAAATGGCGCATATAGATTTACATATAAATCAACTGTTATTGGCGGCACAGAGAACTCTTCCGGAATAAAATAGATATCCTGTAAAAACAGGGGATGGCGCAGGTGTGGTTTATATCCCATCACCTGACACCCACCCTGCACAGGAGATAGCATCCCTGCTATTAGCTTCAACAAAGTCGTTTTACCAGCACCGTTTTTACCAAGTAGGCCATAAATATTGCCTTCTGTAAGCTCAAGCATTAGATCCACAAACAGCTGCGGCGCCGCCTTATAGCCAAAAGAAAGTTCTTTAATTTCAATCACTTAACCTCTCCGTAATACCGTACTAAGTAAGTAGTACAGCAAGTATAAACCCATCCATCAGAACCTGTCAAATGTTTTTTTAAATATTTTTTAAAAGCCAATTGACTATCGGCATACAAGATATTATTTTCGTATCGATTTTTACTGTTTCCGCATGATCCAGGGTAATAATCAACCCTTCAGTTAGATTAAGTTCATCCATTGCAATTGATAAAGCGCGGACCTCTCGTTCGCGCGTCTTTGCTTGATCTAAACGCTCAGAGACTTGAATCAGCATAACAACCCTTTTGCCTTTACGTATGCAAAAGTCCACTTCAAAATTATTTTTAGTCTTATAGTAATAAATAGAGCTTAAATCTCGATTGCGACGCCGTAATTCAAGATATACAATATTTTCCAGATATTTTCCTAAGTTTTTAGAAAATTGAAATCCAATAACCTCCATTAGCCCTGTATCAACACTATAACTTTTCTTCTGCGCAACCGCTTGGTTGCCTACTGAAACACTATATTTATCTAGGGTAAAAATCAAATAAGCATTTTCTAAATAGTGAATATAATTCTTA
>JAGLXC010000054.1 GCA_023133095.1 Gammaproteobacteria bacterium
CTGTTCATGTTCGGACATAGTTATTCCGCTAAACCACCATCACCAGCATTTATAACACTTCGAATCATCATTGCCAAACCCAGCTCCGCCTCCAGAACCAAATCCTGATGAGGCTTGTCCAGCAACACCACCATTACCTTATTAGCACAGACATTCACGGCTTTTTAAAGGCCGATCGCCTAATAAACCAGCAAAAACCAATCGCATTAAGCGCTTAATATCACTAAACGCACGAGCATTTAATAGCTCTGATTGCTGCAATGCTAACAAACTGCTGCCGGCAAAAAACTGCTTATCTTCCGCTTCTGCACGCACTTCACATTTAACAAAGCCACGCTCATGCTCATAACGATAATAAAAATCGGGGTCAATTGGTTTACCCAATACATCTTGAGTTAAATGCAACCCATAACCCAACTCTTGCAATAACTCTTTTTCAAACAACCGCAACGCGAGCTGCACATTCTCTGCTCTATCTAAAGCATTAACAGCAGTTTCATAGGCATGAAAGACTTTTGGGTGCGAGTCTAACCGCGCTAACAAACGCAGTAGTAATTCATTTAAATAAAAACCACTTAATATGTTATTCCCTAATAAATTATGCCCTGCTCCATTAATCTCAATTTTACCTAAAGTCATGAGCTCGGTTTTCCCCGACCAGGCAACCAATAATGGTACAAATGGTAACAATAATCCACGCAACTTAGATTTTGCACTCCGAGCACCGTGCGCCAATACACTAACCCGACCATATTGCAAAGTTAATAGCTCTACTAATAAACTAGTATCACGAAATGGTTTAGTGTGTAATACAAATGCTGGTTGTAGTGTTACCCGCATGATCAATAGCCCCCAATTCTTGAATAATATTTTCCTCAGAATCTATATAACTCTCTAATATGCCGCCCAACATAGTTAAAAATAGGCGTTCATGTTTAGCAATTTTTCCAATTTGATATAGAACCTGTAAAACAGCAGCTGCCCCACTACCACATGCCTTAGTTATACCGCAACCGCGTTCATACACTAACATCTGATAATTATATGGTTTAAGCTGCCAGACAAACTCAACATTGGTACGATCAGGAAATTCTGGATATTGTTCAATAGTGGCTCCATTTGTTGCCAGCCAATCTTGCGTAACTTGCTGCAGTACTACAAAATGTGGATTCCCAACATCAGCTATATGACCAAATAATTTTTTATCTGCTGCAACTACTTCACATGTGCCCTGATATTTAACCTTACCAACATTAATCACAATTTTATCTGTTACTTTGCACTCCATTAGCTGACCATTCATAGCAATCTTTAGATTAGCAGAATAATTTTTATGCTTCACTAAATAATAGGCAACAGAACGCACCCCATTTAAACATTTATTGCCATAAGAACCATCAATATTAAACATCAAAACTTCACAATCAGCATCAATTTTAGGTTCAATTACAAGCACACCATCAACGCTATGTTGAGCGCATAATTTCTTTACCTGCGCTGACCAGTTAATACTTGCAACACTTGGATAGGGTTCATCTAAGCTATCAATTAAGATAAAACTATTACCTAATGATTGACAAATAATCAGATTAGACATTAAAAATCTTACTTAAATAGGCACGACCAGAATCAGCAAAAATAACCACCGCTACATCTTTATCAGTTAATTTAGAAATATAATTTAAGGTCACATGCATTACAGCGCCACTGGAGAGTCCGCCTAACAAACCTTGCTGCGCCATCTTTTTGGTCATGGCAAAAGCATCTCTATCCGCAATAGGAAATATTTCATCTATAACACTACGATCTAAAGCATCGCTGATCACATCAACTCCAATACCTTCGGTTTTATATGACTTTGGACAGGCAGGACTTGATAGCTTAGAGGTTGCGGCATCAATACCAATTATCTTGATATTTGGATTTTGCTCTTTTAAATATTTACCAACCCCAGAAATAGTGCCACAACTCCCCATGCCAATAAAACAGTGAGTAATCTTACCGCCGGTTTGTTGCCAAATTTCAGGACCTGTAGTTAAATAGTGGGCTCGGGGATTCTGCTTATTATAGTATTGATTCGGCATAAACGCCCCTGGGGTTTTATGATGCAACTCCTCCGCTTTTGCATGATATCCTTCAGGATCCTCCAGAGTATCGGTATCAGGACAGACATATACCTTTGCGCCATAAGCCTGTAAAGTCGCAATTTTTTCAAAGCTGGTGCGATCAGGAACAGTAATAATAACCTTATAACCTTTTACCGCTCCAATCATGGCCAAAGCAATGCCTTGATTACCAGAAGATGCCTCAACAATTGTACCACCAGGTTTTAACAAACCACTCTTTTCAGCCTCATTAATCATAAATAGAGCAGCCCTATCCTTGATACTGCCACCAGGGTTTAGATATTCTAACTTTGCTAGCAAAGTAGCTTTGATCTCTAGATCTAACTTTACCATCGGAGTGTTACCAATAGCATCTAACAAAGAAGCATGAAATTTTTGCTGCATATTACCTCCAAATATGCTATAGTATAACTTATGAATATGGAATTTGCTAAAAGGAATCTAATTGCAAGCTTCGCGCTAAGCTTATTGTTATTTGCTTTTGCTACCCCAACTCTAGCAGCAACAAACCAAAATACAAGCTGGCAAGCTTGGGTTAAAAATCTACGCACTGAAGCTGTTACTGAAGGAATCAACCCTCAGCTATTTGATCGCATCTTCCACAACATGACCCCCAGCGCTAAGCATATTCGCCTAGATCGCAATCAACCTGAAACCAGATTAACCTATTACAAATATCGCAACACTCGCGCGAATAATTATCGGATAAAACTAGGTCAAAAGCTCTATCGTAAACATAAAGTACTATTGGATAAAATAGGTCAAGACTTTGGTGTTAGTCCTTGCTATATCGTCACCTTATGGGGACTGGAATCCAGCTATGGCCGCTACATGGGCGATTTTAAGGTAACAAGATCACTTGCCACCTTAGCTTATGACAGTAGACGCGGGCCCTTTTTCCGTAAGGAATTATTGCTAGCACTGCATATGATTAACGACGGTCATGTAGTGCATGAAACCTGGGTTGGTGAGTGGGCTGGCGCTAGTGGTCAATCACAATTTCTGCCTTCAAGTTGGTACAAATACGCGGTTGATTATGACAATGATGGCTTTAAAGATATCTGGAAAAACTATCCTGATATTTTTGCCTCTATTGCTAACTATTTGCGCGAAAACGGCTGGGAGACAGGACAACCAGTATTAGTTAAGGTAAGCTTACCGCACAATTTTAACCATAATTTATTAGGCCTTAAACATGAAAAACCAGTTTATGACTGGCAAAACCTTGGAGTTAAAATCAACAATAACTATCCAATACCAAACCCACATCTTATGGCCTCAGTGATAGAGCCCTATGGTGGCCCAGTATTTATGGTCTTTAATAACTACAAAGTTCTGCTCAGATGGAACTATTCACTCTTTTATGCTGCCACCATTAACTATACTGCAGCTAATATCTGTAACTAAAATAACAATTACCTTGGAAAATATACAAATTTTGTAGAAAAGAACCTTGGAAAAATTACAACTTTTGCACAAAAAACAAGGTTAATAAAAAAGTGGTGAAGAATCCATGCAAAAACTTCCCTATAGCATACAATATGCTATACTAGTATGCAGCTATTGATATGAGGCAAAAATAAATGCATGACAACTTCCCATTAAAACTGGCTCTAGGTGACTATTTTTATAACAGAAAATCAGAGCTGGCTCTATTAAAGCTAAATATTTCTAAATGCAGACACTCTGTATTAGTCTCTCCACGTCGTTATGGAAAATCCAGTCTTGTTCATAAAATTGTTTCTGAATTACAAATGCCTTTCATTTCAATAGATCTATTTTTAGCTCACGACGACAAAACAATCACCCAAAGAATATTAAATGGGATAGCTGACGTGTTAGCTCAAATTATGCCAGCCAATACACGATCCCTTGGAATCATACAAAAAATCTTTAGCAACTTTAAAATCACTCTTGGCTCACAATGCTTTAACATTGAAATGTCCTATAGCTCTGGGTTAGACACAGTTGATCAAATATTTACGGCGCTTCGCTCTTTAGTAAAATTGGCTGAAAGCAAAAAAAAGCTAGTACTATTTTTCATTGACGAATTTCAAGATATAGCAAGCGCTAATAGCTCTAAATCAATACAAGGAGCAATCCGTCATGTTGCTCAAGAAACCTCAAACATTATCTTCATCTTTTCAGGCAGCAATAGACATTTGCTGCTTGAACTTTTTGATGACAAAACGATGCCGCTTTACATGCTTTGCGATAAATTGCATTTACAGCGTATGTCATCAACAGATTATTATCCATATATTCAGCAAGCAGCTATAACAAAATGGGGAGAAAAGCTACCTGAACAGACCTTTAACTCAATTATGTCATATACAGAGCTTCACCCATTTTATGTTAACTTTCTTTGTAATGAGATATGGCTATCAGATACTTTACCCGATACAGACGATGTTTTTGATGCATGGTCAAATTGCTTTGAAAATGAAGAAAGAAGAATTATTGCTGAACTAGAAAAATTAACAAACAACCAGCAAGACTTATTAAAAGCATTAGCTATTGAACCTGTGACAGAGCCAACTGGGCAACAATTTTTAACCACTGTAGGCATGGCATATTCTAGTATTAGACAAACAATAAAGGCATTAAATGCAAAAGATATGATATATAAAGTCAAAAAAGAAGATGACGCTATACTTAGTCTTAAAAAAGACCAAATAAGAGTTCTTGATCCTTTATTATCATTTGCTTTGCGCAAGCTAGCATGAACTATGTTTAATCAGCAATAAGGGCCTGATTAACGAGCGGCTGCAAGGGGCGCCCTTACATGAAAATCTGCTTGTTAGTTTTAATTGGACATTTGGCGACTTATAAGGATATAGATTTATTGGGCAGCCGCAGGTGTTTTTACCCCTACGATTTTAGCCTTGCTCATCAACTCATGCGTCAATAGCTCATAATCACCTTGACCAAAATTTAGCGCTATGCTGCGCTGTAGTCGTTGCAACTGCTGTTTGCTAAGTTGGCGGCTAGTGCCTGGATACACTTTGCTAACTTGAACTAAAGCATAGCTGCCA
>JAGLXC010000055.1 GCA_023133095.1 Gammaproteobacteria bacterium
CTTAACGCCTGTTGTTGAGGGAGTATTGTGCTCTGGAGCTGGCAAACTAAAGGCAGCCTTTACAATTTGTGGACCAAGCTTGCTTTGTTGCCGTCCAGCTTTAGTCACTTTATTCCAGGCTAAACCATTGCGTGCTATCAACTTAGGCAGAAATTTACCCTGCTCTGCTGCTATTTGCAATTTTTTACCCATCTGCTCTGCCTTTTGACCTGTTTTTTCAGTTAACAATTGCTGTTTAATTGCGCCTGAAACCTCAGTCAACGGCTTTGCTGCTGCAGGTTTATGCTGCTTTATTCGCAATACTATTACTTCCCCTGGGCCAATCTCAATTGGATCGCTGTTATAGCTCTGTTTTAGAACTGCATCACTAAAGGCTGCTTTTAGCACTTTAGGATTAGCCAGCAAACCAGTTTTGCTACCTTTGCTGGTGAATAACTGCGTAGTTTTTAGTGGTAAATGCAAAGCCTTTGCAGCAGGCTCTAAGGTTTCAGAATTGGTATAGGTAAGGTCAGAAAGCTTATTATTTGCATCGGCAAATAGCTTAGCTGTTCTTTGTTGAAGAAAGCCCTTCTTAACCTCTGTTTTTACTGTAGCAAACGGCTCAACTTCAGCTGGTTTTTTCTGCAATAATTTTAAGATATAAACTCCATCTTGAGTCGTCAGCGGCGCTGTCTCTTGTCCTGGTTTCGACTGCTGTAATGCGACCACAAAATTAGAGGCTACTTGGTCTTTAATAATCCAGCTAGGTTTACTAAATTGCCCTGATTTTGCTAACGCCACAGCTTTGACGCTCGCGGCTTTAATATCACTAGACGTTGCATTTTCAGGTAAAGCTACAGAAACACGTGCTACCTGCCAACGTTCTGGATGCGAATAGAGATCAATATTATTATCATAAAATTGCTGTAACTCCTGGGCAGTCACCTGAGTATTCTTTTGTAACTGGCTAGCAGATAGATCTAAATATTCAATACTAACCTGCTCTTCTGTTTTAAAATCATCTTGATGCTGTGCGTAATAGCCCTTGATATCTTGCGGTGATATCTTTACCTCACTATTAAAATGAGAGGCAGGAATAATAGCATAGCCAATATCTCTAGTTTGCTTGATTAACTTAACTAGATTGTTAGTCTCTGTCGGTAATGCAAAAGCGCTTCCTATAACACCAGTTTGAAGCTGATTAATGATAACACGCTGACGTAGATCAACCATGAATCCATTTGTAGAATAAAGTAAATTACTCAGCATCTGCTGAAATCTACTAGCAGAAAAATGGCCTTGCTCTTGAAATAGTGGCAACTGTGTTAGCACTGCATCTAATTGCTTATCACTAATATAAAAGCCATATTTTAAAGCAGCCTGATATAAAACTGTTGAGGTGATTAATTGCTGTAGAGTTTGCGCTTTTAGCTTAATTTGGACGGCTTGATCAAAGACAAAGTCCTTGCCCATTTTTGCCATGACTATACGCCTGGCACGATTATAGCTATTAGCTAGTTGCTGCGCGCTAATTTTAACCCCATTTACCTTAGCTGCTACATCAAGATTACCGCGGTCACGTAAATAGTATTGGATGCCCCATAAGGCAAAAGTAAGACAAATGATAAATACAATAGTGCCAGCTATCAAGCCTTGCATTTTTTCGCGCATATTTTGCAGCATAGTCTCTATCCCTCAATAAGCATATCTACAGTACAATAATAAAAGGCGCCCAAAGGACGCCTTTATCTTAACTGGCGGAGCGGACGGGACTCGAACCCGCGACCCCCGGCGTGAC
>JAGLXC010000056.1 GCA_023133095.1 Gammaproteobacteria bacterium
ATCCGCCTTGTAAGGGCGGCGCTCTCCCAACTGAGCTAAGCACCCAAAAATTATGGCCTAAAAATATTCTCAAACACAGGCGACCACAAGGGTCTTGGTAAAGGCAACCGCAAGGGTTACGCTTACTTTTTAACTGCGTCTTTAAGTTTTTTACCGGGCTTGAATCTTGCTACTGTTGCAGCAGCAATCTGAATCGTTTCGCCTGTTTGCGGGTTACGACCTTCACGAGCCTGGCGCTCAGAAGTAGTAAAGGTACCAAAACCAACAAATACTACATCTTCTTTTTTGGCAAGAGATTCTGTAATAGTATCTGTAAAAGCATCTACCACCCTATTAGCTTGAGCTTTGGATAGATCACCACAAGCTTCAACTATCTTTTCAATAAATTCTGTTTTATTCATTATATCCCCTAAATATTTCTGTCAATAAAATCTGTCTCTCAAGCATAATCCCAATAGGTTTTATGCGAAATTAGATAAAATCAACTAATTAAACATTGTTGCCCTTAACTAAGGCGATTCACTTTACCAATAGCAGGAAAGCTATGTCAAGCAAGAGAGCAAAAAAAATACAAATTCCTGTGAAATAGCTATAAAAATCCATAATGCAAGCCCTAAACCAACTAGATATATCTAAAGTGATTGGCTTTTGTTATGGCTGCCCTCGTGGCTTCCCGCTAACAACAGGCTGCTGATTAGCCACTAATTTCACTATATGCGGATCCTTCCACGAACCTGTCACTTTATATTTATAGGTCATGGTTGCTGGCTGCAGAGTATGCTTAAAGACCTCATCTCCAGCCCAGGTGACAGCGCCAACCACGGGTCCGCCAATTATGGTCGCTATCACTGGCAAGCTCGAGGTAAGGTTAGGCAGAACGGTTAATAGCAGATTATAGTCTTGCTTTGTCACCCCTATACGACCAGATACTCCAACTCTTGCGACTGCTCCATTCATATGGGTGCCACTAGTATAGATAGAGCCATCAGCCAGGCTCAGGTTGCCTTTGATTTCCTTAAAATGAAAACCTTTACCGCTAAGATTACCTGAGAGTCGATCAGGAATCGATTGCAGGCTTAAAATATTGAGCACCCGCCCAATATTAATCTTCTCTTCTGTATCTTTATCAAGGTTAACTATACTGCCCTTTTTGAAATCCAATAAAAAATTGCCTTGCATAGTAGCTAAACCAGGCTTATAAATGCTATCTAACCAATGCACGGTAAAGGTCATATTTCCTACACCTTTATCTATATTGTTACTGCCAGTCCAGGCTTGCAATACACCACCCAAATTATTGGTCTGAAGATTACCATAAAGTGAACTCTTCTCTTTACCTGGCGCCAGTAGCTGCCATTCTCCTGAGACAATTAAGGTATAAAGGGGCGCATGAATTGCAAGCTTACTAATTCGCAAGTTATTACCATGTGGAATCAACTCAAGCTCAACTTTGCCATATTGGGTTCCATTATAGCGGAAATCACGACTGGTTAAGGCTAGCGGTGGAATATCGCCAGGCAAAAATTTAGGGCTCTTTTTGTGCATTGCCTTAGATTTATTTTTATTAGAGCGCAGATAAAGTTTATCAAATTTGGCGTGAAGAGTCCTATTGGGAAAATCATCTGGCACTGACAATTGTCCAACAATCGGGTCACTGGAAATATGCGCCAGCCAGCTACCTGGCTTTGGCTCTACCTGCAGCTCTGCATTAGCTAAAATCTGATCAAAGACATAGAGCTTACCTATCTTAAGATCAAGCTTATGCAACAAAGGGGGTTGCTTTTTAGCCTTTTTAGCAGTTGCGTTATTACTCTTTTTATTACTAACCAAATATGGCTGCCAATCTGACCAGGTTAACTCTGGTAAATAGCCTGTTATCAGCAAGCCTGCGGTCCCAGGAACAGTAGCCAAACCACCAGTCCCAAAATTTATAGCGCCTCCTATAAAATCTGACTGCCCTGATTTGCGTCCAAATTTAAGTGCAGCACTTGCAGCATGATTATATCTAACTCTTAGTAACATGGGCTTATTAGCTGCAAAAGTTGCGCGTGCATAGAGCGACTTGATTTCAGCTGCATTTTTAGCCAGAGGCGCTGGCAACGCGATCTCTAGCCCTTGTAAATTCGATATAAAGGTAAAATCATTGACTGATTTAGCATCTTTATAGAGTTTAAACTTAGCTTGATAATTAAAACCACCTTGTAGATCAGACAGCCATGGCGAACTAAACTGTTGCTTTACAGCTGTCATATTAGCTTTACCATTAGCATTAATTGCTACCAGATTGCCTAGAGTATTTATATTAATATTGACCGGCGCACCAAAAGCACGGGCCTTAATGTTTTTAGCTCGCAAGCTATCAGCAGTAAAGTGCAATTTCCCCTGTATATGATCTAATGTAACCAGATTAGATAGCATCTTTAACTCTCCGCCCTGCTCCGTTATAGTGCCATCCGTCGCAAATTTACCAGGAGTCTGCCCCAGGGGTAACTGCAATTTAAAGTGGCTAGCAACAGGCCCACTAGCTGTAACCCCTTGAAAATACGCCCCTAAACTCTCCTGCAATGGACTTTGATTAATAAGTTTAACTAAATTTGCATTGTCTCCCTTTATATCTGCTGTTGCGGTTAAAAGAGGTTGTGTCAAATCAGCAATTTTTACCTCAATATTCTTAGAGGCTAAATTGAGCATAGAACCAGCTGCATTAATATCCATTCCAGCATTAACAAAAAATATCTTC
This sequence comes from Gammaproteobacteria bacterium, assembly GCA_023133095.1. Lineage (GTDB taxonomy): Bacteria > Pseudomonadota > Gammaproteobacteria > UBA9339 > UBA9339 > JAGLXC01. The sequence goes on from JAGLXC010000056.1 coordinate 2,741, forward strand.
CCATTAATATTGGTTATAACTGGCCAGGCAGGATCAAAGTTAAGCTCAATATTATGCAACTGTGCTGCAACTTCAAACTTGCCACTATGATCAGCAAAGGGAAACTGTTTTAAAGGTCCTCGCAAAACTACAGTAGCATCTATTGCTTTACCCCTGGTAATCGCTGAATCTAACCAGGCAACAACATTCGGCGGCATAATAGCTGCGGGATAGTAGAGATGAACATGCGGAATATTGGTTAATTGCAGAGTCGCCATAGCATCAACAACTGGGCTCTTGTGATCAGCCGGCAATAACAGCGCTGCCTTACCATAAAGGGCTAAATCAGAGTTCTGTAGCATAACCTGGTCAGCCAAAATGTGCCAACCATCGCTTTGATGCTGCCAGCTGGCTATGGCCTGAAGCCTAGAAAAAGCCAAAGGCTCGCGAAATAGCTTACCATAACTACCTTTAATATTTGAGTAGTTTCCCGATAGATTCCAAGCATCCTTCTTATGTTGCAGCAACACATTGCCAGCCAAAGAGTCGATATGGAACAATTTGCTCTCAGCGCCAGGCTGCAACTCCATATCACGCAACATAAATTGACTCTGTAATTGATTTAATTTCCCATCTTGCCAATCAAACCAAAGATTAAGCGCCACTTTGCCAGGCTCAGTTATTTTAGCAAACCCATCAGCTTTAACCCCTTTATCTTCAGCGCTATAATCAGCTAACTTAACAACCAGCTTAAATTTAGCTCTATGCTTATGCAGTAAATCACCTGTACCTATTACCTGATGAGTACTAAGATTATTAATGATTTGTAACTGCAAATTTGGACAAATTATTTTTTGCTTCGATTTTGTGTGCCAAACAACGTAGACACTTCGTAAATCAACCTGTTTGGGCGCTAACAAGTCAGCTAAAATAGCATTTACTTTTGTTGATGCCTTTTTATCACCATGCAAATGCATCCCCTGCCCCTGATAGAGGTTAAAGCGCGCCCCAGAGAGTACGATTAAATCAGGCACCAGACGTCGCGCCGTGATACTCGCTATTATATTGACGCCAATATACATATCATCAAAATGGGCCTCTAGCTGTTTACTATTGCCAGCTTGATAAATATTAACATCATGAATTTTAAATTCAGGATTAATACCGCTTCTGCCTACGGAAATAGTGCCTACTTTGATTGGATAATGGATAAGATGGCCTAATTTTTGCTCTAATTTAGCTCGATGAGCTTGTAAATATGGGGTAGCTAATGGCAAAGCATAAAAGAGACTGGCTAATAGAATAATTAGCGCGGCGAATACCAACCCTGTAATGAAGCATATCTTTTTGATGATCTGCATGCAAAAATCCTACGAACGAGTGTGAAGAAAATTCCCAACACCTCTATCCAGCAATAAAAACAGAAACGGCCATAACAGTGCACTGGTTAAACTGGTTAGCCAATATTGCCAAACAATTAAGGCTGATCCTGCTATTGACTCTATCCAGAACAGCAGCGCCTGATATCCTATTATTACTATCAACACAACCAAAGCTTGCTGCCACAAGCCAAACAACCTTAGACGACGATTAAACCTAGCAATAAAATAGGCAATACCCACTAAAACCAAAGCATGTGCACCTAAAATTGTACCGGTTAACACATCTAATAACAAACCAATCAAGCAGATAAAGGCTAAACTAAAACACGGCAAAACCAACATCCAATAAATAACAACCAATACTACCCATTCTGGTCGCAACCAATTCAACCAATTTGGTAATGGTATAATCGCTAACATCATAGCTAACAAAAAGCTAATTAGTACGCTAATAACAATTTTAACTGCTCTTTTTGTCATCTTTTTTTGTTAAGATCTTTTTGACCTCTTTATTAAACTTTGATTGTGTTAGCCAAACCAATAACACCTGACGACTTTGATTGAGCTTAGCGCTTGGGGTTACAGTAATTTGTGCAAACCTTTGCCCTGCAAGATAGGTAACGTTAGTCACTACCCCAACCGGGTAACCAATAGGAAACTTCAACCCCAATCCCGATGTCATTATCAAATCGCCAACACGTACATCCATAGTACTTGCTACATAC
>JAGLXC010000057.1 GCA_023133095.1 Gammaproteobacteria bacterium
TTAGATCCGCCATTTAAGCAAGGGTTAGTTGCTGTGAGTTTAGATTGGCTGCTAGAGAATGCAGCTTTAGCGCCGGCAGCCTTTGTCTATGTTGAGGCTGAAAAGGGGCTGGGTCTTGCTGCTATTGCTGATGCTCGCGGATTTACTATTTATCGGCATAAGCAGGCAGGTCTGGTGCAATATGCTTTGCTCAGGAAGACAGGAAGACAGGAAAGTAGGAAGGAATGATCATGAAGAAAAGTCTAAGAATCGTTACCTATAATATTCATAAGGGCTTTCGGGCCGCGAATTTACGCTTTGTATTACCACAAATGCGAGAAGCACTGCAGAAGCTTGATGCTGATTTGGTCTTTTTGCAGGAGATTCAGGGCAAGCACGAGAAAAAGGAGCGGCGAATTGCCAATTGGCCGGCTGAACCACAATTTGAGTTTTTGGCGCGTAAATTTTGGCCACACTATATCTATGGAAAAAATGCGCTCTACCGTGATGGCCATCATGGCAATGCCATTTTAAGTAAATTTGAGTTTTTGGAGTGGGAAAATATCGATGTTTCGAAATATAAGCGCTCCAGCCGCAGTATGTTGCATGGAGTTGTAGCTGTCCCAGGGCTAGCTGCGCGATTGCACCTGATTTGTATCCATTTTGCCCTGTTTAAAACTGAGCGGGCGAAGCAGCTTTCTATTTTAAAGACGCGGATTTTAGAGCATGTGCCAGAGGACGAGCCGCTTATTATTGCAGGTGATTTTAATGATTGGCGTGGCCAGGCTGAGCACTATTTGGAAGCTGAGTTAGGGCTTAAAGAGGTTTTTAAGATCACAGAAGGCCAGCATGCCAAAACTTTTCCATCCTGGAATCCCAAATTAGCAGTAGACCGGATCTATTGCCGTGGCTTAGAAATTGTTAGCTGTCAGCGACTATATCTTATGCCATGGCGCAAACTCTCTGATCATGTGCCGCTTTTGGCGGAGTTTTGGGGTTAGATTTAGTAGGGCCTGGGAGCCATGTTTCGGCCTGGGTTTGATGGGTGATGGATATGAAAGTAGGGCATTCCATTTCTGTCCCACACAATAGGAACTTTTGTTGTAGCCTGTGCTGTTTGATTTTTGATAAAGCAGGTTTTTACTTTGTCAATAGTCGTTTGATCCAGTCCTAATTTAGGAAGCATAGCTGACATAGCGTGTGCAGCATTTTGTAATGTTTTGTAAGCAGCGAGACAATGTAGTTTAAGAGTAAGATGTTGCCATAAAATTTTAAATATAGCATCAGTGTTTTTTTCTATGTTGTCTTTTATAAATTGATTAAATGTAGGCTGATGAATTGTTGCATTTCTTGCTAAAAGTAGACCTATTACTTCATAACGCTCAAGTATGCATGCCACCTGAAATGGAGTGCGCATAAATTTATCTTGTTTGTTAGCGACGTTTGGAGTTTTGATTAACAAATATCTAGCCTTATCTAAGCTACCTTCTGCAACAGCAGCATGCAAAGGATATTGTGATGGATCGTAATAGCCAGGAACGAGGAAAAGTTTTTCAGGAATTGGTGGCTTAAAAAATCTAACCATATTTCTATTCTATTATTTCATTATGAGTATAAACAAAGGCCGCTACTGTAGCATAGGATTAAGATTTTCGCTATACTCTTTAGCATGAATGTTCCTCATCTAACCACGGCTACAACTGGGCCCCTGCTAGCGCTGGAGCGACAATTTTTACAGCAGCAGGTCAAGATTGAAACTTGGCTGCGGGAAAAGTGGCAGAATTTAGCTGCGCCCTTTTATTGTTCTGTGGATCTAAGGAATGCCGGTTTTAAGGTAGCTCCAGTTGATACTAATCTTTTTCCTGCAGGGTTTAACAATTTAAATAGTGACTTTATGCCGCTCTGTATTCAGGCGGTGCAGGCAACTATGGCAGAGCTCTATCCTGGGATCAAACAGATTCTTCTGGTGCCGGAAAACCATACCCGCAATCAGTTTTATCTGGAAAATTTGGCTGCATTGCAGGAGATTTTGGTTAAGGCTGGTTTTGCTACTAGAGTTGGCTCGCTCTTGCCTGATTTAACTGCGCCATCTGAGTTGGCTTTGCCGAGCGGGCGGCAATTGCTGCTGGAGCCACTTGTGCGCGAAGGCGATCGAGTTAGTGTGGCTGATTTTTCTCCCTGTCTATTGTTATTGAATAATGATCTCTCTGGCGGAATCCCTGAGATTTTAACTAATTTGCAGCAGGCGATTGTTCCTGCACCGCATTTGGGCTGGTTTAAGCGGCTGAAATCAGAGCATTTTTCGCACTATCAGACTGTTAGTACTGAATTTGCTGAGGCATTAGGGCTTGACCCCTGGCTAATCAATCCAATTTTTCGCAATTGCGGCGAGATGGATTTTCTAAAGCAGCATGGGTTAGAGGGGCTGCAGGATAAGGTGACAGATCTGCTTGCCAGCATTAGAGGCAAATATAGAGAGTATAAGATAGAGCAGAAGCCATTTGTGATGGTTAAGGCGGATGCTGGAACTTATGGCATGGCGGTAATGATGGTGCAAGATGCCAAAGAGTTAGCTGAGCTAAATCGAAAGCAGAGAACTCATATGGCTGCTAGCAAAAATAGTCAGTCGGTTAATAAGGTGATTATCCAGGAGGGGGTTTATACTTTTGAGACCTGGGGTGAAGCAGAAGCTGCAGCTGAGCCTGTCGTGTACATGCTGGGTAAGCACGTGGTTGGTGGTTTTTATCGAGTCCATTCGCGTCGCGGTATTAATGAAAATCTAAATGCTCCAGGGATGCAGTTTGAGCCGTTAGCCTTTGCTGAATCATGTAATAATCCTGATTATGGCAAGTGCGACTGCTGTGCTAATCGTTTTTATATCTATGGTGTGGTTGCTAGATTAGCCCTTTTGGCTGCGGCTTATGAGTTTAAAACCTTGGGAGAGAGCAATCCATGACAATCAAGCTGGGCGTAGTGATGGATCCAATTAGCGCTATCGATGTAGAGCAAGATTCAACCATGGCTATGTTGCTTGAGGCAGAAAAGCGTGGCTGGCAACTCTACTATATGGAGCAAAAAGATCTCTTTATCAAAGATAGCGTGCCAATGGCCAGAATGCGTAAGCTTTCAGTGTTTGTTGAGCAAGAGCAATGGTTTGAATTGACTGAAGCAGAAGAGGTTGCTTTAAGTAGTTTAAATGTGATTTTAATGCGCAAAGATCCTCCTGTTGATTTGGAATATATCTATGCAACTCATATTTTAGAATTGGCAGAGGCGGCAGGAGCGCTGGTGCTAAACCGACCGCAAAGTCTGCGCGATGCTAATGAGAAACTATTTGCGGCCTGGTTTCCAGAATGTTGTCCGCCAACAGTAGTAGCAAAAGATGCAGCATTATTGCAAGATTTTATCCAGACTCATAAAAAAGTGGTATTAAAACCGTTGCATGGCATGGGTGGCATGGGGGTTTTTCAAGTA
>JAGLXC010000058.1 GCA_023133095.1 Gammaproteobacteria bacterium
TTTAGTTGACTGCCGCATAGGCAGCTTAGAAAACAAACTGCATCAGTAGCGCAGCTGGAGATACGTTGACTGCCGCATAGGCAGCTTAGAAATTTGTTTGTTTGTTAATATAAGATTATTTATCGTTGACTGCCGCATAGGCAGCTTAGAAATAAAAAAGACAAAGTATATGCTGATACTACTGGTTGACTGCCGCATAGGCAGCTTAGAAATTAATACGATCCTCAATACTCTTATTAATTATGTTGACTGCCGCATAGGCAGCTTAGAAATTTGGGAAAGACTTTTTGGAATATAGAAAGTCGTTGACTGCCGCATAGGCAGCTTAGAAACATAGAAAAATACTCATTTGCTTTAGATAGAAGTTGACTGCCGCATAGGCAGCTTAGAAATTTGCAGCATAGATAAATTCAGCTGAGGATGGGTTGACTGCCGCATAGGCAGCTTAGAAATCCTTTGGTTTGTAGTTCAACATTTTGCTTTAGTTGACTGCCGCATAGGCAGCTTAGAAAAACCAAGATCAATAAGATCTTTTAGCGTTTGAGTTGACTGCCGCATAGGCAGCTTAGAAAGCTTAGGATAGTACGACCACCACTGTTCAAAAGTTGACTGCCGCATAGGCAGCTTAGAAAATTTTACAACAACAACAACGAGGATATAATCAGTTGACTGCCGCATAGGCAGCTTAGAAAATACATTATTATTAAGTTTTTGCTATTTTTAAGTTGACTGCCGCATAGGCAGCTTAGAAAATATTTTAGTTTGTGACTTAGATGGAAATAGAAGTTGACTGCCGCATAGGCAGCTTAGAAATCAGAAATAGACATTATGCGGTTAAGCAAGTTGTTGACTGCCGCATAGGCAGCTTAGAAAATAAAGGTTTTAGCCAACCCTGTGAAAGCAACGTTGACTGCCGCATAGGCAGCTTAGAAAATTAATGTTATACGTCTTCTTGATCGCTACTTGTTGACTGCCGCATAGGCAGCTTAGAAAATCTCCTCGACAGTAGTAAAACCCCTAATCTCGTTGACTGCCGCATAGGCAGCTTAGAAAAGTAGTTTTGGTTATATCTGTTTTAACCCAATGTTGACTGCCGCATAGGTAGCTTAGAAAGCCTGGTATTGCACCTAGCAACTCGTGTAAGGGTTACCTGCCGCATAGGCAGCTTAAAAGCTTAATCCTACCATAAGTTATCAAACGTCAATTAATATTTTCGGTCGTATTGCATCATTTCAAAACAACACCTCTTACCTTCACTACGATTTTGTTCGCGAAACAGCGAAATCGCTATTTCGCGAACAAAATATTGGAGGAGAAATAGATGAATTCATCACTTATGGGCACAAAAATACCGAAACTGACTTGCGCATTAAGCAGTGTTATAATCTCAATATGACAAATAAATTGGTGACTTTAAGCGAGCTAGCTGTGGGCGAGCGCGTTAAAATTGCGGGGTTTCACAAAGGCCAGGCGGCTTACCGCAATAAATTATTATCCATGGGGCTAACTTTAGGCTGTGAATTCACTCTGACACGTATTGCGCCGCTAGGCGACCCTATTGAGATTGCTATCCGCAATTTCTCTTTAGTATTACGAAAAAGCGAAGCCAATCTGCTGAAGCTAGAGCGAGTAACTGCATGAATAAGATAACTGTTGGCTTAATTGGCAATCCTAATTCCGGTAAAACCACTCTCTTCAATGCCTTAACTGGCGCGAATCAACGGGTAGGCAACTGGCCTGGGGTAACTGTTGATCGCAAAAGCGGATTTTTTGCAACATCAGACTGCCAGGTTGAAATTGTTGATCTTCCTGGCATCTATAGCCTCTCGGTGCTCACGGCTGACGGCGCTATAGATGAGCGCATCGCTGCTGAATATATGTTATCTGACAATGCTGATGTGATTGTTAATGTACTCGATGCCAATAATCTGGAACGCAATCTCTATTTAACCACGCAACTATTAGAGCTTGATATCCCGGTAATTCTGGCAGTAAATATGCAAGATGTGGCGAAAAAACGCGGCATTAGCATTGATTTAGATGAGCTACAAAAAGCTCTTGACTGCCCAGTAGTCGGTTTAATTGCAAATAAATCACAAGGAATAGACAAACTAAAGCAGCTGATCACTCAATCCAATCACAAACGAAAGAACAGATTAAAACTGCCTTATGTCAACAAAGTAGCGAAAGCTTTAGATGCGGTAACAAGTCAAATAAAAAGCAAGCAAGCCTATTTTTTAGCTGCACGACTATTAGAAGATGATGTTTTAGCAAAGCAAAAGGCAGAGCCAAAACTGCTGTCTGTAGCAAAACAGCATCAACAACAGATCAGTCAGGAGCTAAACGAAGATGCTGATGTGTTAATTGCCGACGCGCGTTATGGCATGATTCATGAGCTTATAAAAAAGGTGGTGACAGAAAGTGTACATATTAGAACTACTAGCACAGCTGCTATAGATCGCATTGTGCTACATCGTATACTTGGCATTCCAATTTTTCTTGGAATTATGTATTTAATGTTTCTATTTGCTGCCAACATGGGCGGCGTTCTACAGGACTATTTCCAGCAGAGCAGCAATTTTATTTTTGTCTATAAATTTTCTCAGCTACTAAGCGTATGGCACATTCCACAACAAATAATAGATATATTAACTACAGGTCTCGGCAAAGGCATTAATACCACTTTAACTTTTATTCCTGTCCTAACTGCGATGTTTATATTTTTAGCAATATTAGAAGCAACCGGATACATGGCACGCGCTGGTTTTGTAATGGATCGTTTAATGTCTGCTATTGGCTTACCAGGAAAATCTTTTGTGCCAATGTTGATTGGTTTTGGCTGCAATGTTCCGGCAATCATGGCTGCACGTACATTAGAAAATCAGCGCGACCGTATATTAACTGTGATGATGACACCTTTTATGTCATGCACTGCTAGATTAGCCATTTATGCAGTATTTGCTGCGGCGATTTTTCCAACTGGTCGACAAAATATTGTCTTTGCTCTATATTTAATAGGTATTTTAGTTGCTATCTTAACCGGGCTGGTACTGCAAAAAACCATTTTACACGGCAACCAATCTCCTTTAGTAATGGAGCTGCCACCATATCATCTTCCAAGACCGCATGATGTATTATGGCAAACCTGGTGTCGACTAAAATCATTTATTCTTAAAGCTGGCAAAGTCATTATTCCTGCATGCCTTATTATCGGCGCTCTTAATAATATTCATGTTTCTGACAATCAATCTTTATTAGCCAGCGCAGGCAAAAAAATAACTCCTGTTTTACAACCAATCGGTGTCACTCAAAATAACTGGCCCGCCACAGTTGGTTTAATTGGCGGCGTTGTAGCTAAAGAAATTGTGATTGGAACCTTAAATACACTTTATGCTAAAGACACACCAAAACAGTCTGCCCACAGCATTTATGGTCAAATGTACCAACGCTTTGGTGGCCAAGCAGCCGCTTTTGCCTATCTATTATTTGTGTTACTTTATTTTCCATGCGTACCAGCACTGGCAACTATGTTTAAAGAGCTGGGTTGGCGCTGGGCAACTTTTTCGATGTTATGGAACACAGGCATTGCTTATAGTACTGCAACGCTCTTTTACCAGGTTGCAACTTTTGCTGAACATCCAGAATATTCAACTATTACAATAACAACAGTTGCGCTTATCTTTTTAACGGTAGTATTTACCATGCGCAAACTTAATAAAAAACCTAACCATAAATTGGAGGAGCAATCATGACCTTAACAGTATTAAAAGCATATATGCAAAAAAATCATGTTATAGGCCTTAATGAACTTAAAATCCATTTTGACATGGATGCTGAAACAGTTCGCGATATGTTAGATATATTAATCCGCAAGGGCCAGGTGCGGAAAATCAGAGATTCAGAACTACACTGCAACAAATGTGCTCAGTGCCATAATATGTTGGCAGATGAGCTGTATGAGTATATCTCTTGAAAAAAATTACAAAATTATTTGTGCAGATTAATTACAGATTGGAGCAAATTATTTTATCCTAATTGAGCCGTAGACAAACCTCGCTTAATCATAAACTCAACATTCTCGTTAGCATTAATATATTTAAGCTTAATATCAGAATGCTGATTTTGAAATACTCTATATATCTGATCAACAAATCCCTGGCCAACTATATCTACTCCCGTAAAATCAAGAGTAATCTCTTGAAATTTTTCTAAACCATATAACAGTCTTTTCGCTTGGGAACGAGAAATAAAACGATCCTCTTTAAATTTACTTAGCTTAACCAACGTATACGTTTTATTAAAGGCTAATGTATCAGGATCCTGAAACTTTTGAAAAATAGCTACCAAATCAGTAGTAGCTTTAGCGCTGATTTCCATATGAACTTTTGTGCCTTTGCTCTGCTGCGTTTCGCTATTGAGAAACCAATCATTTTCAATATTATCTCTTCCATAGGAAATATTATTTGCTGAAAGAAGAAAACGATCAAAAGCCCTTGAGGAAAAAAATATTCCCTCTCCTGTATGATCAACAGAGTCGGTTGTTACTTTGCCATTAGCAAGGGCTACAACGCCTTCACGCGGATCATCAAATTTCAATATATTTTGCAAATTCCTAAATACCCCAATTCCATCATCTATTACATCTATAATTACAACACTATTATCAAAGCTAGTATGAACCACAATAGAATTCCCATGCGAGTGATCAATTGCGTTATTAAAGATTTCAGTGAAACCATATTCACAAATAACAAAGATATTCTTTGGTAAAACCGAAAAAGCTTCCTTATAAAAATCATTCCAAACCAAATACTCAGATAAGGTTTTCTCAATTGAAAAAGATCTGTGCTCTCTAAATGCAGAAGCCAAATAGTAACTCACTTGACTAGTGACCCCAGATTTTATCACCTTCCCTGTTGCTAAAAGCTTTGCTAAATGTCTATGTATAGTCACTCGACTTACATTTAACTTTTTGGCACAAAAAGCAACAAGATCATTAGGATGCTGTTCGACCTGCTCCAATATAAAATGCTTTATCTGCTGGTTTTCTTTTGTCATAATGGATAATCCTACCTTATAACCAGTTGCAAGTCAACTTATAACTGGTTATTAACTAGAGCAAACCTGGATCGCGCTCTTAACAGGAAGCCCATCACTTAGCTAATGAGGACAATTCTGTAGCTTATTTAAAGCTGGCTGCACCTCTGGATCGCCCGCTTTCGCTATTGCTCTCTCTGCTGCTTCTCCATATATCCCTAATGCTGACAACAGAGCGGCACCTTATCTGCAGATGTCTCCTGATTACAGCGGCGTGTTAAAATTAGAACTAAAACCAGCGCCAGTTAATAATAGTTTTTTATCCATATTTTACGAAATCATAGCTTTTTGCTTAGCCAACAACTGCTCGGCACCAAGAGTTGCAAGATCAAGCAGCGCATCTAGCTCATCTCGATTAAAGGCTCCATCTTCTGCAGTACCTTGAACTTCGATAAATTTGCTGTCCTCAGTTACTACTACATTCATATCCGTTTCAGCTTTAACATCTTCAGCATAATCCAAATCCAGCACTGGTTTGCCAGCATAAATTCCGACTGACACAGCAGCAACTAATTGTTTAAACGGATCTTGCTTTAACTTTTTCTTTTTTTGCAATACCTGTATGGCATCATAAAGCGCTATACAACCACCAGTAATGGACGCGGTACGAGTTCCGCCATCAGCCTGAATTACGTCGCAATCAATTGTAATTGTATTTTCGCCTAGAGCATTAAGATCAACAGCAGCCCTAAGTGATCGGCCGATTAAACGCTGAATTTCAAGAGTACGCCCGCCCTGCTTGCCGCGACTCGCCTCTCTGCTTGAACGAGTATGAGTAGCACGTGGCAACATGCCATATTCTGCTGTAACCCAACCCTGGCCGCTATCTTTTAAAAACCGCGGTACTGTATGGTCAATCGATGCGGTACAAAGCACTTTGGTGTCGCCATACTCTATTAACACTGATCCTTCCGCATGTTTGGTATAGTTGCGGGTAATTGTAATAGTTCGTAACTCATTAATTGCTCTTTTGCTTGGGCGCATAGATTTTTCTCCTCAGAAATTATACAATCTAGTAAAACATCATAATACTATAGGAAAAACCAATGATCAACAGCATGACAGCCTTTGCTAGATGTAAAGACCAGGGGAAATGGGGCGCCATTACTTGGGAAATTCGTTCAGTAAACCACCGCTTTCTTGATGGCAGTTTTCGTCTACCTGAATCTCTGCGTAACTTAGAGTTAAACCTGCGTGAACTGCTGCGCTCTAATATAAGTCGTGGCCGCGTCGAATGTTTCTTGCGCTATCAGCCAGGCGACGCTGCAGAACTGCAACTATCGCTTAACACTAATTTGGTCCAACAATTATCTAAAGCTGTACAAAAAGTTAACCAACAGCTAAAAGAGCCAACATCTGCAATCAACCCATTACATCTGCTTTCATGGAACAACGTATTACAGATATCTGAAACCGAGGCTACATTTGTTAATAACAAAGTTATGAAATTATTTGAGCAGACTGTAAAAGAGCTAGTAAAAGTACGCAAGCAAGAGGGAGCTGCTTTAAAAAAGATCCTATTGCAAAGACTGCAATCTATTACGGCCGAAATAGCAAAAATAAAAAAGCTCCTGCCTGCTATAATGCAGCAGCAACGAACTAAATTATTAACCCGCTTAAACGAAATTAAAGCTGAGGTTGAACCATCCCGCCTGGAACAAGAGCTGGTATATCTGGCTCAAAAAGCAGACGTTGCTGAAGAGCTAGATCGCCTGACAATCCATGTACAAGAGGTGAAGAGAGTGTTAAACAGTAATGGCGCAATGGGTAAACGGTTAGATTTTTTAATGCAAGAGCTAAATCGCGAAGCCAATACTCTATCATCTAAATCAGCTGACAACAAAACTACGCATGCGGCTGTTGAGCTAAAAGTTTTAATTGAGGAGATGCGCGAGCAGGTGCAAAATATCGAATAACGGGTTCAAATCTGGACCATATCCTTACCCATAAGTATGCCACAGAAATGATTTTTATGATTCTCCTGAATTATATCCTGCGCTTGCTCGAGATAGCTTTTGGCTCCAAGGGCTCGCTGATCCAGAGCTGCTGGGACATTGACTCTATAGCAATCTGCATTCGCGAAGTCCCAAAGGGACGTAAT
>JAGLXC010000059.1 GCA_023133095.1 Gammaproteobacteria bacterium
ACAGGAACCATGTTATAATTATATATTAAGAATCATACTGATAATAGTAATTATAACTGCCATAACTTTGGCTAGCGCGTGAGATATTATTCAGAACTAAACCATCAATATTAATGCTATTCTTTTTAACTCGTTTAACAGCATGATTTAACTCTGTAAAAGATTCTTTACCAAAGCCAACAATAAACAAATTCACGCCCGTCTGTTTTGCTATTATCACACTATCTGTCACCGCTAACACAGGTGGTGTATCAATAATTACTATGTCATATTGATTAGATAGCTTATCTAATAATTTAGTAAAGTCAGCACTCAGCAACAACTCAGAAGGATTTTTAGGGTAATTGCCACACGCTATAAAATCAAAACCATCTTTGCGAATAACATGCTTGCCTTTTTCAAAGGCTAGATCTTCATGCAAAATTTCGGCTAAACCGGGCGCCTGCAACAAACTTAAATATTTATGGAGCTTACCTTTACGCAAATCCGCATCAATTAACAGCACTTTTTTACCACTATCAGCTAAAAGATAGCCTAAGTTTAGTGACACAAATGATTTACCAATATTGGGGCTTGTTCCCATAATACTAACGATATTATTTTCAGCCTCCATAAGCGCAAATTGCATACTGGTACGCAAACTTCTAATCCCTTCAATCGCAGCATCTTTAGGATATTTCTCTGCCAAAATGAAAGATTTATTACGCCATGCTAACCCGCGTTTCATTGCTTTAATAATTTGCTCTTGCCGCTTACTATGCGGCACAATTGCATAAGATGGGATACCAGTTTTCTCTTCTATATAATCTGGATCACGCATAGAGTTATCTAACATTTTGCGCACAAACACTATCATAGCCGCAAAAATAAACCCAAAAAATACTCCACCCAACAAAATAAATAACTTATAGGAGGGCAAGGGTAATGGCACAGTAGAACGATCTAAAATTTCGACATCGCTCACAGTACCTGCCTTAATTACTTGCAGTTGCTGAATCTTGTTTAATAACGATAAATAGAGCTCATTCTTAACTTTAACTTCGCGCTCCAATCCAATTGCTTCTTGCTCTACTTTTGGCAATTGCCGCAATTTAGTTGCTAAGTTATTTAGCTCTTGCTGTACCGATTTTTGCTTATTAACAACAGCTATCACATAGGGATGTTGGGCTGTAAATTTTTGCAACAATGATGCTTTTTGAAGCTTTAATTGTTCCTGTTCTTGCTCTACTGTAACAACCTGGCTTAATAAAATCTTCCCCTCTTCGGAAAGCCCCAAAGAACCAGTTTTCGAAAGATACTGTTCTAATGCAACTTCAGCCTGGTTTAAATCTTTTTTAACCCGCGGCAATTGCTTGTTCAAAAAAACTAATGTATTTTTTGCCTCTTTAGATTTTTTTTGAATATTATTCTGCACCTCTATGTCAATAATAGTATTTAATACCTGGGGTAATTTCTCTTTATCTTTACCCTGCAACGACAACGACAACACTCCAGTATTTCCCTGGCTACCCAAATCGGTAACTAACAATTTTTTTGATAACTGCTCTAAGATCCCTTCATTAGGAAGGCGAGTTACGGAAAAAATCGTACCGATATTAGCTTGTAACTTAGTAATAAGAACTTCAAGGCCAGAAAATTGTCCAGTAGAAACATGTGCTAACTTATTGACCTTACCGGTTAGCACCAACTCGCCTTTGGACGCATATAGGTTATACTGATTGACTGCGGTTTTAACAATATGAAATTTTTTGCTGATCATTGCCGCTGGAACAACAAAACGGTCTACTGTTACCTGCTCACCACCCCAGGCAAAAGATGACACACCCCATAATGGAGACGCTAATTGTGATTTTTGATAGTGCCTGGCTAAATAGAAACCAAAAACCGGGAAATAGTTTGGCTTCACAACGATATTCAATCTATTATTATCTATTGTTGGCTGTAAAATAAAACGTGAATGTAATAGTGCTGTCTCTACATCTGATGTCTGCGCTCCAGCCCCGCCCTGCGACAACAACCCGCTCATATCAGTTAGGCTTTGCAATGCGCCACCTAAACCTGCGCCATCAACCTTATTTGACACCTGTACTAATGCCGTTACCTTATATTTAGTTGCAACATTCAAGGCAAAAACAACCGCAAAGACTAAAAACAATCCTGTGATTATTACAATAAACCATTTATGGCCATAAAGTAGCGCAAAAATCTCTTTTAATTCTATCTCATCTACAGCTGGCTCTTGCATATATTCTCTAGTTGTATTTTCAGCCACAATAGTTATCCCTCCTAACCCATTAGATCCTGGGTATACCATATTGTTTGTACAGTCGGCAGAATCTCGCTGACCACCCGATCAAAGCTTGATACCGGTGCGATTGTTACATATACAATATCATCATCAACCAAACGAAACTGCTCTGCTAACAATAAATTTTGCGGTGATTTAGCATTAAGCCAATAGATAATAGGCACTGGATGACCTTTCCTGAACACATAGATATGTCTAGTATCTGCTGATATTTTACTTATACCTCCTGCTGCATTAATAGCATCCAGTATAGTTAATGGTCGATTGGTTAAATATTGGGTACCAGGCTTCATCACCTCACCAATAATATTAATACGCTGACTTCGAAATACAGCCACCCTTACACTAACTTTGGGAGCCTGAATATATTTTGCTAATTTTTGCGTTAATATTGCTTGAACCTGCCCTGGCGTTTTACCAGTAACTTTTATGCGACCTGCATAAGGAAAATAGATATAGCCATGAGCATCAACTAAAGTACCGCTACGCTGCGGATCACCTTGAGGTAATTCGGTTAAATCCAAATCAGCATTAGGATCTAAAATAGTGTTCTCTGGTACGGTTAATTCCGGATGCTCCCACACTATGATATTAAGTACATCATAGGGACCGATAATATATTGGTAATGCTTGCTTTGATTAGCAATTAAACCATCAGCAACGGACTCAACCTTCGGGTAAAAAGTTTTATTATTGATTGTAGCAGGCTTACGTACATCATTAACCCGCATATAGGTGCCGGGAAGCACGGTACAACCTGCTCCACATAAACATAGCAACGTTATTAACAAATAGTTATAAGATCTCATAATTTATTTTGCCACTCTTCCCAACTAATCTCTATCAGTTGCAAGCAGTCCTGAAAGACGCTTGCTGGCTGGCGATAAGGATCTGGAATATCATAGCCACCCCATTCGCCTAATAAAAAAACTCTACCACGACTTTGTGGCACCATTTTTGTTACAAATTTTTTTTGTTCATCATCCATAACTAAAACTAAATCAGCATCCAATATCATAGCTGGCGTTAACTGCCTGGCTCTATGGGATGAAATATCAATATTTTTCTGAAGTAGCGCTACTTGCACCTCTTGCGCCGCAGATTTACCTACTAAAGCATGTAAACCAGCGGAGGTGATTTTTACATAACGAGAAGATTCTGTCAAATATTGACTGTATAATCCTGCGGCCATAGGACTACGACAGATATTGCCAATACAGACAAACAGCAGCTTTTTAACATTTAGCACTCAGCAACATCTCTTATCTGCTGTAAGCCGATAAGATTTTCCTGCTCTGCTAAATTTATCAACCGCACTCCTTGCGTATTACGACCAACAACGGAAACTTCAGCAACTCTAGTTCGCACTAAGGTACCACGATCACTAATCAGCATCATTTCATCATCTTCATAGACCTGAACTGCGCCAATCACCTTGCCATTACGACTATTAACCTGAATAGAAATCACACCCTGGCCACCGCGATTAATTCTGGAATAATCAGCAATAGCCGTACGCTTACCATAACCATGCTCTGTTGCGGTCAAAATAGCTCCATCTGGCTGCACAATAATCAAAGAGACCACTTTTTGGCTAGCTTGCAAGCGAATACCGCGCACGCCGCGTGCTGTTCTGCCCATGCTGCGTACTTGCTCTTCCTTAAAACGGGTAACTTTACCGCTATCGGTAAATAACATTACATCTTGACCTGCAGCCGTAATCCCAACACCAACTAATTCATCATTATCAGCCAAGTCTACCGCAATAATTCCACTTGGCCTCGGACGAGCAAAGTGCTCTAAAGCTGTCTTTTTTACCACTCCTTTTGCTGTCGCCATAAATATAGCATGATCCTTGTCATATTCACGAATTGGCAAAATAGCAGTAATGCGCTCTTCAGGCTCTAATGGCAATAAATTTATCAATGGCTTACCACGTGCGCCACGCCCGCCTTGTGGCAAGAGATAAACCTTTAACCAATAGACTCTACCGCGGTTAGAAAAACACAAAACTGTATCATGAGTATTAGCAATAACTAAATGCTCAATAAAATCCTCATCTTTGATTTTAGTGCTGGACTTACCTTTGCCGCCACGATGCTGGGCTGCATAATCATCCAGGGGTTGAACCTTAGCATAACCTTGATGCGATACTGTTACCACAACATCTTCTTCACTAATCAGGTCTTCATTGGTCACATCTTGCTGACTTGCAAGAATTTCGGTACGTCTCTGATCATTAAATTGCTGCTTAATTTCGAGCAACTCATCTTGAATCACCTGCATTAATCTATCTGGATCAGCTAAGATTTCTAAAAGACTAGCAATAAATTCCAATAATTCTTGATATTCACGTAGAATCTTATCTTGTTCTAAACCTGTTAAACGATGTAAACGCATATCTAAAACAGCCTGTGCCTGCACTTCAGATAAATAGTAACGATCATCTCTCATTCCTAATTTAGGAGATAGATCTTCCGGTCTTGAGATATCACTACCAGTTTGCTCTAACATGGATTTTACTGAACCTGGCAACCATGATCTAGCTAATAAATTAGTTTTTGCCTCTTGTGAATTCTTGGCAGCTTTAATTAAAGCTACAATCTCATCAATATTAGCTAAAGCAATACCAAGGCCTTCTAATATATGGGCTCGATTACGAGCCTTACGTAATTCATATACTGTACGTCTAGTAACAACTTCACGCCTATGGCGTAAAAAAGCCTGTAGCAGCTGGGGTAAATTCAGTAATTTCGGCTGATTATCTTCCAGAGCTACAATATTAATACCAAAAACATCCTGCATCTGGGTGTGAATATAGAGATTATTTATCATCACCTCAGCATTTTCACCCCGTCGCAGTTCAATAACTACCCGCATGCCCTGCTTATCAGACTCATCTCGAATTGCAGTAATGCCCTCAATACGTTTGGTCTTAACCAGCTCGCCAATACGCTCCTGGAGCCGCGCTTTGTTCACCATATAAGGTAGCTCAGTAATAATAATAGCCTGCTTACCTGTATTATCATTGGTTTCAATTGTGGTGCGGGCCCGCACATAGATCTTGCCACGGCCAGTACGATAGGCACTTACAATCCCAGCTCGACCATTAATAATCCCGGCGGTTGGAAAATCTGGCCCTGGAATATGCTGCATCAACTCATCAATAGTGATCTCAGGATTGGCTATCATAGCCAAACAAGCATCAATAACCTCACCAAGATTATGCGGAGGAATATTAGTCGCCATACCGACCGCAATACCTGAGGCACCATTAACCAGCAAATTAGGCACTCTGGTTGGT
>JAGLXC010000006.1 GCA_023133095.1 Gammaproteobacteria bacterium
CGGGGTAAACCGGGATACGTGTATAAAATCGTAAAAAATTCCTATTTTGGCTAATTTTTGTGTAACAACTCATACAACAAACAAAGACCAAAGCTTTACCATAAAACTCTCCGCCGACTCTTCTCCACACTTTTAGGAATGTTTTCTAAATCCATAATGATATCTCCAAATCTCTTAAGGTGCTCTGTCCAATATGGACTTAGGTAGGCCATATCTTCTTTTTTTACTACATGACCTTCATTAGTTAGTTGTGCAATAACCTCGGTCATATCGGCAACATTCTGCAATATTACTGCGTTAGCAAGAATATCATTATATTTTACTGCTTTCTCCATTTCGATGTCGTCATTACTGGCAACCAAGATACTACTACCAAATGCGCACCAGTCACTTAAACCATTAAATGCCTCTACTTTATTAGTCTGGGCTGTGATAGTTTCACGTAACTCAACATCAGAAATATAATCCAGCAAAAATAGTGTCTTTATAACGCGGCCCAATTCCTGAAATGCTTGGTAAAGTCTATTCTTTCTACTGTAATTTCCCAATTTTCTTAAGAGCACCGAGGAGCTAATTTTGCCCTCGTAAATAGATAGTACTACTTGCATCATGTCTTGCCAATGCATTTCAATCAAGCCCCAGTTAATTGGATCACCAAATAAGCTGTCAATATGTTTGTAGGTTGATTCTTTATCTGGTCTGGCAAACTTTGTATCTTTCCAGTTACGGATTCTTGGCATTAATCTAAATCCTAATAAATATGACAACGCAAAAACTACAGTAGATTGCGACTGTGTATCACCGTGGATAATATCTGGTTGCAAATCAGAATCATTTTTTAGCAATCCCTCTATTATTTCCACTGCCTCCCAAACTCCACATGGCATAAAAGTTGAGAAAAGCAGAATATAATTGTCGGCGACATGATGATAAGCTATCCCACCTCTTTTCTGATAGCGCACATGGAATTCACTGATAATATTCTGCTCACGCAATTCCTGTAGTGTGCCATCAGCTGCTACCGATTTACCTTCTCCCCAAGATTTGATGAGTGTAAACTGGTTTATTAGGTTGATCAGTTTTTCCCTGGCTTTATCTAGCATTTCTGCAGTAACATGTCGCTTATTAAGCCACGAAATCATGTGCGCACTAACGCTATCGCGAACATGCTGTGATGTTTGTGTTGGACCTAACCCAGTTGCATAAGCAAAACTGGTAAGAATATAGCGATTTATAGCATCTTTTATCTTAGGTTCATCGCCAGAAACAGGGCCAAGGTCATGCGCCCAGCCGCAATAAAAATGGCTGCTTGATAGAACATCGATTAAATTACGTTCCGGCACTCTGGATTTGAGTTCTTTTTCTAACCAAACGGCACTACTTGGTCTGCGCTTCGGTCCTCGACGTTTTAATATAGGATTACCAGTGGCATCGATTACAAATTCTGTTAATTCTGGGTAGGATGCATCAACTTTTGCTGCCTTATTAGCCAGTTTAATCTTTAAGTGCTTTACGAATGTTCTGCTATTGTTGGCAATTTTTGTTTTTGCACAATATTCTCCTAATATCTTTTCACAAAGTTCCCATTGCAATAATCCTTTTCGATAGTCATCATAAAAGTCAGCGCCAACTACAAATAAATCACCAGAACGCAAATCATTGGCAACATGAGATAACACACATAGCTCCAGATAGCGACGATTTAGGAGTTTTTTCTTCCTCTTTTTAAGAATTAGATCTTGCCACTGGTTGGTAGTAAAGGATAAATCAATTTGGTCATTTACATATTCCTCCTTTAAATGTGCATGTTCTAGTACATATTTTATAGCATTTATAAGGGATTCTTGTTGTGTGCTTGATTGTAGATCTAAGGTGCGAAGCAACCGCAATAAGGTTGGGCGTTTGTTCCTGTAGAAGTCCCACAGTAATGGTAAATAGTTATTACCATTAAAAGCAATAGCTTGTTCACAGTCTGTTTGTAATGCATCTGCCCCACCTTGTTTCTCCACTTTCCTATATATTTTACGCAATGTTTTAGTGGTACGAGGACCATCTTTTATATCAAACAGAATATCAGAAAAAATGCCGAGTAATTCTTGAGTGCGTTCTCTATAAGCCTGTTTTAGGATGTCTAACTTGTCTTTGCCTTTTTTATGCATTTTGATTATAGTTTTACAATAAGTGAGCGCTAATGCATCTTTGGCTTTGGTTTGTGCGTATAATATTAGACTCAGCATTAGAGTATAACGTTTTGGTTTTTTAAAATCCTTTAGATCACTTGCATCCAAGGAGTTAGCTTGTTGAGCAAATTGGTGCAGTTTTACCGGAGTAATCTTCTTCAAGTGCCTGCCAATATCTCCTAGTTCTACTAACCAATCATGATGTTGTAGTAGTTCTTTGAAATGAGTAATAGTTGGATTCTTCGGCTGTGTTTTTATGTCGTTATAAGCACTACGCATATAGTCGGCTGTTGTTTTGAGTAGATCATCCAACAGCTTAGATTCTGTTCCAGTTAGTGATTGATATACTGACTCAAATATCTCTTGATTAACAGTGGTTTTTGCATGTTTAACCAGACGATCTAATTGCTTAAAAGAAGGCAATTCATAGCCATTTTTCTTTAGTTGCTCAATTACAACATTGATAATATCGGCAGGATAGTTCATGGTTTTTGCTGCTTCTAACGCCGCATCTATTGCAAACTGCTCTACCAAATTAACATGAAACCTTGCATATTTTGGCCTTATTTTTTTCCATCTGGTGATTTTAAAATGGTCGTAAATTTGTTGCCGATACCTGCTTACAATGTAGGTATTTATGATAAAATTTGAATTTGGTATTTTTAGCTGCTCTTTTACGCATACAACCACCTCTATTGGGATAGTGGATGGTTCAGGGAAATAACCCAAGTTTTTAAAGATCAGCAGTAATACTCCATAACTTAATTGTAAGTCAGCATTTTGTGAGTCCTCTTTAATCATCCAAAGCTCAGCACGTGTTAGCCTGTAGTCTGCTGCCAATACTTCTCCTGATATTCTTTTCTTGGTGCTGTAGTAGGGATAAGCGGTTTTGTAAATTGATGTCATGGCGGTGGCTCCGATTGGTTATTTTGAGGAATCTAAAAAACGATCGTTTTCATTACAGCAGCTACTGTTACATGAAGACCGCAGAAAGTGCCTAATTTTATGTCAAATTATCCATATAATAAACTTTGTTAAGCATCTTGCCTCGCATAACGAGTTGCTGTACAATTTTGGTATTATTAGAGGGTAAAACCATGGATATCGGATACGCAAGAGTTAGCACTCATGACCAAAATTTGAGCTTGCAGAAAGATGCATTAAAAAATGCTGATTGCCAGGAAATTTACCAAGATATTGCAAGTGGCGCCAAAACTGAACGGCCAGGGTTAGAGGAGGCATTGGCCTATCTTCGCGAGGGTGATACGTTAGTTGTGTGGAAATTGGACCGCCTGGGGCGTTCAATACAGCACCTGATTCAGACAATAAAATCACTCAATGACCGTAAAATAGGGTTCAAAAGTCTGCAGGAAAACATAGATACCACAACTAGTGGCGGCAAGCTAATATTCCATATTTTCAGTGCCTTAGCAGAGTTTGAACGTGATTTGATTGGAGAACGGACCCTAGCTGGACTAAAAGCTGCACGCGCCAGAGGTAGACTCGGTGGTAGACCTTCATTGCTAGATAAACGCCAAATTGACAGAATGATTGAGATGTATGATGAGCAAAAAAATACTGTTGCTGAAATCTGTAAAATTTATAGCATCAGCAGACCAAGCTTTTACAACTATTTGAACAAGAGGAGGAAAAAGGAAGAGCAAAGCCTCAAAAAATGAGGGGACAAATGGCTATATAATTGTCATGCCAGGTGATTCACGCGATTTTATACACGTATCCCGGTTTACCCCGTTCTAGGCACGCCTTATGAGCTAAGGCGCAAGCTAAATAGGTTTTGCCTGTGCCTGTAGGGCCAATTAGTAAAATATTGTTGTGATCATTAATCCACTTGCAGGAGGCTAGGGACAGCATTAATGACTTGCTTAAGCCACGGGAATGCTTGAAGTCTATGTCTTCAATGCAAGCAGGTTGCTTGAGTTTAGCCTGTTTCAAGCGGGTTTTAAGACGACGATTTTCACGCTCCATAACTTCTCGATCCAGCAATAGTGCTAAACGCTCAGTGAATGATAACTCATCTATGTCATGTTGCTGCAACTGTTCTTCCAAGGCCTGACGCATGCCACAGAACTTTAGCTGTTGTAGCTTTTCTAGATTTGGATTTAGTAACATTTATTTTCTCCTCAACAGTAATAATCAGAACCACGAACATTGTCGTGGGGTGGAATTGATGTGGAATCTTCAACTGTTGGCAATGGCAGTTTTTCCAGGCCTTTTTTTAGAATTGATTCCACACTAAGATAAGAAATTGCTCCAAGCGCTAAAGCACGAGTGGATGCCATTTCTAACCGATCCTGGCCATAATTATTCCCTAAGCGCATTACCCCAATACAAGCTCTGAAAGCTTGTTGCGGCATTGGTTTGGAGTCTATTATAGCTCGGATTAGGGCTGCCGTTTGACCTCCAGTCTTTTTAGCCCAATTCATGAGCCTTTCTGGAGTCCATTCGGCATGTTCTTGATGTCGTTTTGGCATATGTTCTTTTATTGTGGTGTAACCTTTTTTGTAAGAACGTCTATGTACGACGACTGATTTGTTCTGATAAAAGCATTCCAGCATCGTGCTAGTAATACGCAAGTCCAACTGTTGTTTGTTGTATTTGTGGGGAACGCTGTAGTAATGGCGCTCAAAGGAAATATGGTAATCAATTCCTGCACGTACTTTCTTCCACTCTGCATAGCTATAGCCATGTTGGGGTAAAGGCTTTAGCGCTGGCTTATCAACTTCTACAAACTCTGTCAATCTGGAGCCTGGTAGTTTCTGGAAGTTGCTTGTGTTGTACTCAGCTAACAGTGGCTTTATCGCAGCATTAATCTCCACAACATTGAAAAAAGTTTGATTTCTTAGCTTTGCTAAAATTCGTCGCTCTATCCCCTGAACTCCAACTTCAACCTTGGCCTTGTCTTTAGGCTTTCTGACTCTGGCAGGGACTATAGCCACTCTGTAGTGGTTAGCTAAATCCTGGTAGGTTGGGTTGATTGCTGGATCGTAGTAATGAGCTTTGGTAACGCCACTCTTCAAATTGTCTGGTACCAATACCTCTGGGACACCACCAAAAAATTTGAACATCCTTATATGCGATCCTATCCAATCTGGTAAGCTTTGACTCTTAGTGGCTTCAGCATAGGTATAGTTAGATGCTCCAAGCACTCCAACAAATACCTGAGCCTGATATACCTCACCTGTATCTCGATTAACATAGGGCACTGTCAATCCAGAATAGTCCACAAATAGCTTTTCGCCTGCTTTGTGGTTTTGCCGCATTGAAGGATGCAGCTGGCCTTTGAAATCTCGGTATATCTGGCATATCCTGCTGTAGCTAATACCATTCGGTACACGCTCTTTGTATTCCTCCCACAGCAAATATAAGGTTACCCCCTTACGTTTTAGCTCCTGGTGTATGCGCTCCAAATCTGGCATCTCATGCCGAAATCTAGCTTCTGATGGATACAATAAAAGCTCTAAAGCTGCATCAGCTAAATTCGCTGGCAAAGGCCAGCTAAGCTTCGCTTTATTAGCTCTCTCTAAATACCTCTTTACTGACGTTTTGCCTATATTGCAACTGGTTGCAATTTGGCGTCTACTCAGCCCTAACTCATTCTTTAGGCGTAAAACCTCTCTAATTTTTCTCATATTTATTCGCTCCGCTGGCATAGCTGCTAACCCTCCTATCTATTAATTAAAATAAGGAAAATTAACATCTATGGTTCGTTATTTAAACGTCGCGAATACTCTCGATTTTTGTGTAAACTGGGTGGTCCACTTCAGTTACATTCGGTGGTCCACTTGAATTACAATCAGTGGTCCACATCAATTACATTCGGGGGTCCACTTCATTGGATTACGCATTAGGAATAGATAGATCAAAAGGAACAGCCTTTTCTCGCTCTACATATTTGTACAACATGTTAATTACTTGAGTGGTATTAATACCTAGTGCGCTAAAAATATGCTCTGCCCTTTTTTTAAGAGAAGGTTCTATTCTTGCTCTAATAAATGCTGATTTGGTTTCCATAGGTTGTTCCTCTTTTTTTATGAATAAATTGTATCCCAAATGAGATACTATGTCAATAACATATAGGGGTTCTTAGGAGGAAAGTAACATTTTTCCGTCTAAGAACCCCTTGTCACCTTTAGCGTATCCAAAAACTCTTAAAATTCACATATTGATAACACATAGAATTTTATAAGGATTTTTGCACAGGTAAAATCTGTTTTTTGTTCTATTTTGTAGGGCTATAGGAAACGCACAAAAAACGCTCGTTTAATGGACATGCCATAACGGAATAGCATCCGCCCTTCTTTTCTGTTTTCTTAAATGATCTTTAACGCTAACGCTTGTATAGATTTCTCCCAGCTTTTAATAAGTTTATCGATATCAGGCTTTATCTTTAGCTCCCTAAACTCTGGGTCTCGCAGCAAATCAGCCATCTCGCTTGCAACGATAATAATTGGTCTTATGAATTCTAGTTGCCGTCTTGTGAACTTTAGTTTATGCCCTTTTTGGACTACACTGTTATTAGCCATTATAACTATCTCCGGTAGTTGTTTTGGTTAGTGGGCGTCGGTGTTGTAGCACTGACGTTCCACGCTTTTGTGATATCATAAGTACAGATAGTATGATATCAATAACACAGATGGTATCATGATATCATTTAGATATCAAATAAATATCATAATGATAGCTTTATTTTTCTTTTAGTTCTTTTAATTTACGTTTAATAGCTGGTCTGAGTAATTCTAAGCATATAGCATTTCTTGATATCCCTGTAAGATTTGTGATTTCTTGCAAGTCTTTTATGTAGCTTTCTGGCATTCTTATCAGAAATGTTTTTTTTGTTTCTTTTTGCTTAGGTTGATGCTGTAGTGGTTCTGTTGATTTTTCTACTCTAAGTTTATCAACTTGGTTAATAAAATCTTCAGCTTTTTTTTCTTTTTCTAATGCCTCTTGTGTCTTAATAACGGGCGGTTTTTTGAAAGTAGACTTAGTCATTGAACACCTCCTGATATATGCTTTGAATTTCGTCTATTGCTTTTTGATCTACAGGTTTATACTCAGGTACTGACATTCCACGAATTGCAGCCCTTCTAAAGGAAATTCTTTCGCAGGCTGATGATTTCATCAGGCTAAGGTTATCTATATCTGCAATATATTCCCTTGCTTCGGCTATTTCTCTTACTCCAGGATTTGGTGAAGATTGATTTATTAGAATATATGCTTGTAGGTTTTCATTAATTGCTCTGGCCTGCTCTACTAGAGTGTTTAGTCTTCCTAGTGTCCACAAATCAAATTGTGATGGCCTTAGTGGGAAAAGAGCTTTATTTGCTACTAGCAATGATCCTCTCAGCTCTAAGGAGTCTCTTCCTCCAGCATCAATGATGATGTCATCATATTTTTCTTTTAACCCTATTATTTCTGTGCGAACACTTTTACCTCTTTTTTGAATGCTAGCAACTCTTGGTGTTACCTGTGTTTCTTCTCTTAACGAACACCAGTAAGTCGCAGTAGACTGCTCATCGGTATCAACTAGGAGAGTATCTTTTTTGTCTATTGTTCTCATAGCAGCAAGATTTGTTGCTATTGTTGTTTTCCCCGGACCACCTTTTTCTCCACCAACTAAAATAATCATAAAGAACCTCTTACCATATCAAAAAGCTATATTTCTAATATGATTGTGATATGTTTTATATATCTTGTCAACAACAGGAAGATTAAGCCAGGAGCTCCCGGCTAAGAAAAGCCAAGCTCCATGAATACCAACATTATGTAGGTAATACTTCTGTTGCTAAAAAAATATTAAGCGACACACTCCATGGTTATTATATAGCTCCATATGGAAATAAGTGAGAGCCTGACTGGGAAATATGCTGGCGCCAAAATATCACTTCTATATCTAAAAGATATCATAAATGTATCGTTTAGAGATCATCTTTATGTATTTATGATATGTATATGATATGCATATGATATATTTTTGATATTTTAAAGATATGCAAACTTTAGTTGACAATAGAATATATGAGAGTAATTTATAAAAGGCAAAACATAAAAAAGCCCGCTGGTAACGAGCTTTTTTTGACTTAGACATGTGGTCTTAAAGACCAACCTTATAACGTAAACACAACGTTAGGTTAGTCTTTAGTGACAGAATTGTCAATAGAAGAAGAGACTAATTTAATGGAACCAGGACAAAATATAGATATAAGAGCACACCTAAACCCAATAGGGAACTGGTGTAATCATATCCCATACGACCCTAAACTCTA
Source organism: Gammaproteobacteria bacterium (assembly GCA_023133095.1). Taxonomy (GTDB): domain Bacteria; phylum Pseudomonadota; class Gammaproteobacteria; order UBA9339; family UBA9339; genus JAGLXC01. The sequence goes on from JAGLXC010000006.1 coordinate 8,465, forward strand.
TACTCCACCAGAGCAGCATGGCACAAGACCAGATGTTCTGTTACTCGGCCAATCAGCGTTAGAACAGTTTTATTGCCGGCCTAAAGAATATTTAACCAATATATTCTTAACTCGCACATCTAATAAACAACAACGAACAGAAGCCAGAGAGGCGGTATGCGCTGTACTCGGAGTTGTTTTGCATTATTTGGACTTGGCTACTATGCGGGTGGGGATCCCAAATGCAAACGGTACGTTCCATAGCCTGAGCGCTAAAGATATAGCTGTAAGGCTAGGGTGGCGCACTAAAGCAGACGATAACAACCCCAAAACCAAAGACAGAGGCATAAAACGAGTCTGGCGCGCCATGAATATCTTAAAAACGGCAGGATATCTCTCTATAACCAAAAGATGCGAAAAACTATTTAATGAGGAACAAGAATATAGAGGCCTACCAGCCATACGCTGCGTCATGAAGACTCTGTTTAGAGATCTTAAGGTTAGCCTGCAAAAGCTAGAGATACGCCGTAAGCAATCCTCTAACAGGCTAAAAAAGCGCTATAGGGAGTTTTTAAACAAACTAGAGGCCGAATTAAAGGTAAAAGGTCAGAAGGGCGTGCAGGCTGTCTTAGAGCTGGTAAAGTTTAATAAAAACCTGAAACGGGGACGTAGAGCGGGATATGCTCGTAATACGCGCGAGAAAGAAGCTTTAGCCCAGATGGAGACGAAATTAAAAGCTGAAGGCAAAATTCCAGATACTGGATAGGCTTAGAGGCCTGTTAGAGTAACTTTCTGTACGAATGATTGTCACATCTAATTCCCGGTCAAGGGCAGGGGAGCTGTACCTGAAAAATAGCGTATAGGTCAAATTTGCACGTATCCCGGCTCTATAGAGCTATATTAACAAACAATAACCAAGTATTTTTCTCTTTCAGAGCTTTTGTATGAGCCAAATTTAAATTTTAGCACTAACCCGGGCCGAATACTCATAAGTTAAGTGTCTATAAGAAATAGTTTAAGTGTCCAGTCTTAATACATTAATATGTATATATCTATATTATAGACTTCAATAAGGTGTTCGCTTCGCTCACGCTTTTAATAAATAAACCTATCCCTAACTTCTTTAGAGCTATACAGCTAAAACTCCAAAGCCAACCGAAACAAAAAATAAGGTTAATAGTACATGAAGATGCGTATCTGTAGAGCACAAAGCCCTAACCTATAAACATATTTATTCTTCTACACTTTGGAGCCTTGAAAAAGATTGTTTATTGTCGCGCCTGCTAGCTTCTGAGTCCTTGGAAAATAAGGTAGGGCGCTAATGCGCTTCGCGCAGGAGTGCTAACATTATGTTAGTCTTTTTGTCCAACCGCACGAAATTTCCGTGACCTCCTCTGTAGCCTTTCCTGGGAAAGGCTTTAAGCCGATAAATTAATTTTAAAAGAGCAAGTCCATTCGTGTCAAAAATTACGTTTTAAAGTCTTCTAATCCCAAACCGCCGAAATTTCCGATTAAGCGTCAGAAGTTGTCCAAGAACAATAAAACCAATTCTTCTGGACGTAAAGGATCTTATAACGACGGTCTATAGCCATCATCTGCTGGGCAAAAATCATTGTGATAATCTTTATCAATTCCATGACGCCCTGCTATGAAATATACAGCTATAGCAAGAACAGTTAGTGCCCCTATTATAAATGCCGCACTATAGCAACGAGTTCGTATTTGAGCAGTATGTTCTTGGGCTTGGAGAGTTTCCTGGTGGTATTGCAAGGTTCTTTGCTGATCCTGTAACAAAGTTATATAATGATCTATTAAATGGAGGTTTGCATTTAAAAATTTCATCTGTTTGTGCTGATTTTTTAATTCGGTCTCCATCATTCCCTTCCATTCTTTGGCTGAATAAAGATATCCTCCACCAGCACCAGATGTTAGCGCACCCAATATCGCCGCTCCTGCTCCAATAGGAGGGCAAAAGAAAAAAGATAATATGGCTAGACCTCCTAAGGCAGCTCCTGCTGCACCAGCTCCACGTATTGTCATTTCATTATATGATGGAATTTTAAGGTGCTCACCTCCTGTAACAGCTGTTAATAATTTTTCTTGTCGTGTTTGATATGCTTGTAATTTTTCTATTATAGCTCCTATTTGGTCTATACTTTTTATTTGGAGTATCATGTTTGGATCAATTTTAATACCTGTTTGAGTAGTGGGAGTTCCTATTTTATCAGCAGGATTATATATAATAAGAGGTGAAAGGTCAGTTGGCTGCCTCCTTACAGATGAAAGTTCAGTTGGTTGCCTCCTCACAAGTTTATTTTTAGTTCTTGGCATAAATAATTCCTATTAAAATTATAAATAATCTTATTTTAACTGGCCTTTTAGTTTAGATTAAATAACTAGTTGAACTTATATGGTAAATAGTTTCAGTTTGTAAATATTGGGTATAACTACAGAAACGGGACAAATCGGCCATTGATTGATCAAAATGTGTAGTTTTCTGTAAACTCACTTATCCGTATCCTACTGCTAATCTAAACTCCATCACTTTTTTGCCACTGAACTCATCATTATTTTTGCTTGTAAGATCCCTCCTAAAATAGCATAGCCCAAGCAGGTTTGTGTGACCCCATGCGATAATCGAACCTTGGGTATATTAGCCAATATTTCAAGTTGCCTCTCTGTATCTGATCGCATAATTAGTTTAGTCAGTTCGCTATAATTTGGTAGGATATAAATCCTGAAATAGCTCTGTTTTCCATCATCCCTCATTATACGATCAGTTTTCAGGGGGATAATTTAATATAAAGTTACATATTATGCGATCACTTCGATCTTATCTGATCGTATAACAACTATTATGCGATTAGTTTTGCTGGAAACCGGCAACTTCCTGATTTTTTACCCAAAAGACAATCAAAAATGAGCAGCTCTTTACGATTTGCAGAATTTTCATGGCCGATTTGTCCCGTTTCTGTAGTTATACCCGATATGCTCGTAATACGCGCGAGAAAGAAGCTTTAGCAAAACTGGAGGCGAAATTAAAAGCTGAAGGTAAAATACCAGCAGCAGTTCCCGGCGAATAAAAGAG
>JAGLXC010000060.1 GCA_023133095.1 Gammaproteobacteria bacterium
AAAAACGACCATTTTATGCGCTACAAGATCCCCGGATCAATGACCCCAGCTTAACGTTAACCACAATTGCTGAGGTAGCAACAGAATATCTGAAAGGAATTAAAGAGATTCAGCCGCTTGGTCCCTATATATTGGGCGGTCACTCCTATGGAGGAATAGTGGCATTTGAAATGGCAAAACAGTTGCAGGACAATGGAGAACAAATAAAGTTAGTGGTTATGCTGGATAGTTGGGCAGCATTTCCAGATTCTTTGCGTGATAAGATTTCCTTTAAAAATATCATGCAGCAACAACAAGAGCTTTTAAAAAGCCAATTATCCAGTAATATAACAATTCCTAATCCCGATGCCTGGTTAGATTTACAATGGGACCGAATGCAGTCTTTATATGATTATCAGCCAGATAGTAAGTTGAATCTGCCGGTAGCTCTATTTAAAGCAACAGAGTTGTACCCTGAAAATGTCAGCATAGATGATCCACATAACCATTGGCAGCAATATAATAACATGCCTATTATCACGGTAAATGTGCCAGGTAACCATGATAATATGCATATGGAGCCAAATACAAAAGAGTTAGCTGAACAGTTGCAGCAGCTACTTACTGATTTTGATCCGTAACTTTTAATCGAGCTAAACGACTAGCATAAAATAGCTCGATTAACTCCTTTTTATTGTAAATATTTAATTTGCCTTTGATCTTGTCAAGATGGCTCTCTACTGTACGATCTGAAATGCCGCATGTTCTACCGATCTCTTTTTGGGAGTAGCCACGGGCTAAATAGTGCAGGCAGTTGAACTCTTTAGCTGAGAGATTGGTGATTTTGCCATTATGGCGCATGGGATATCTGGTTAAGGCGAGTTTCTTTTGTAGGTCAGTAAGGCCCGCATTATTTTCATACATTTTATTTGCTGCTTCTTGCACAAAATTTTCATATCCTGAATTTCTGGTTGGAACAATTATTTTATGCCGTTCATTACGGTTGATAAGGGTTGCCGCTTGAGAGTAAAAATATAGAATAAATTGTTCTAAGATATCAAAGTGTTCAAAGTAGAAGTCAGTTAGGCGGTCGTTAGTTTTAGAGTCAAACCAAAAGACATCATAATGATTTTCATACTTCTCTGCTATTTCAATTCCATTGCCTATCTTAAATCTGTTTAGAAAGCAGGATTGTAATTGATAAGTTGTCGTATTTTTTACTAACCAATTTGCTTGCTGAATATTATTGTGTGTATTTTTTTTGGTGTTAGCAATAAATGCTTCTAATGCTGTCCAGGTAAAGAATTTATCAGCAATTTCACTAAGCAGGAATTCATGGAAGCTTAGGTCGCTGCTAAGTAACATAACAGAATTATCTTTGTAATAACGACAAAAGACAAAAAAATCAATATCAGTATGTTGAAACAAGGGTTTGCAGATATTGTTAATATCTATAACAGAAGCTATGGAGATATGATTGTTAGGTATTATTAGGTCATATTTCTTGCTCATCTCTTATCTCCTGTATCAATCATTGGTTTTAGTTTTGCTAATCGACTAGCATAAAATAGCTCAATTAATTCCTTTTTGTTGAAAATATTTAATTTGCCTTTGATCTTGTCAAGATGGCTCTCAACAGTGCGGTCAGAGATGCCACAGGTTCTGCCGATCTCTTTTTGGGAGTAGCCACGGGCTAAATAGTGCAGGCAGTTGAATTCTTTAGGTGAGAGGTTGAATGTTTGCTTTTTATACCTTAATGGGTATTGCTTTAATCTTAATTGATCTCGTAGTATTGCAACATCTGTTTTATTATGGGGATATTTTTCTGGAAGTTGTTGTAGAGGTATGGCATAAACAAAACGTCTATTGGGGACGATTATTTTGTTTTTTTCGCTTTTGTTAATTATGCCTGTTGCTTGTTCACGAAAATATAACATGAAATTTTCTAGGAGCTCAGCGCCCCATAGATATAAGTTTTTGATGTGCGTATTTAAAGTTGAATCGAACCAAAAAAGTTCATAATAATCATCTAATTTTTCTACTATTTCAAAGCCGCTACGCATATTAAATCTTTCAGCAAAGCTATATTGCATGAATGGAGGAATTGCATCTTCTACTAACCATGAGTATTGGTTCGCAGGACTGTTCCATAGTTTTGGAGATCCATGAGCCATATCATCTATTATTTTCCAGTCAGCAATTGTATCTGCTAGATCGCTTAGTATGTATTTATGAAGTCCTGCATGGCTGCTTAAAATTATTACAGTTCCATCTGTGTAGTATCTAGTATACCACAATACATTGATACTTGTATTTTGAAACAGGGGTTGGCAAATGGCATCAATATCATTAACTGAGGTAAGAGCGATATGATTTTTAGGAACAATTAGTTCTACTTGCTTACTCATCTCTTATCTCCTGTATCAATAACAGGCTTTAGTCGAGCTAAGCGACTGTTACGAAAGATATCCAGCAGATCTTTTTTGGCATAGACTTCTAGCTTGGCCTTTATATGCTCTAAGTGACTTTCTACGGTACGGTCAGAGATACCACAAGCTTTCCCAATTTCTTTTTGAGTGTAGCCATATGATAAGTGTTGTAGGCAAGCTAATTCTTTTGGGGAAAGCTGAATAGTTTTGCTGTTATGTTCAAATGGATATTTTTTTATTTGCAAGCTACTATGTATGTTTGCTAGCGATATTTTATTGCTATTCATTTCTTGTGCTGCTTGCTGCATCTTTGCTAAGGCATTAGGGTCACGGTTAGGTATGTTGATTTTAAAGTTCTCATTATGGTGCAGTAAAGTGCTAATTTGTTCGCGGAAATATAGGGTAAATTTTTCCAGTATATCAAAATTATTTAAATAAAAGTTTAATGGGCTTATGTTTGATCTTGAATCAAACCAGAACACTTCATAACAATTGCCTATTTTTTCTACTATTTCTATTCCATTGCGTAGGCCAAAGTTGTCTACAAAACTAGAAAAGATATGAGGTAGAGTTATGTTTTCTACTAACCAGGAAAATTGTTTGGTTCCATTATGGAGTATGTTAGGGTGGTTAAATATTATAGAGTCAAAAGTTTTCCAGTTAACAATCTTGTCTGAAATGTCACCAAGAACATGGTTTTGAAAATCAATATCGCTGCTTAACACAACTACCGTTCCATCCTGGTAATATTTTCCATACCACAAAAAATCAATATTAGTGTTTTGAAATAGAGGCTGGCAAATGGTATCAATATCATTAACGGAAGTAAGAGCGATATGGTTTTTAGGTACAATTAGCTCTACTTGCTTACTCATCTCTTGTCTCCTTTGTCAATAATTGGTTTTAGTCGTGCTAAGCGACTAGCGTAAAAGAGTTCGATTAATTTCTTTTTATTGTAAATATTTAGTTTGCCTTTGATTTTGTCAAGATGGCTCTCAACTGTGCGGTCAGAGATGCCACAGGTTCTGCCGATCTCCTTTTGGGAGTAGCCGCGGGCTAAATAATATAAGCAATTGAATTCTTTGGATGAGAGATTAGTGGTTTTATCATATATGCTTATAGGGTACCGCTTTAGCTGAATTTTATTGCTTAATGTTAATATTTCTGTGCCATCAACATGTTGAATATTTGCGTTTTGTTGTATAAATGATTGGTATTCTTGATCGCGGTTAGGAGAGATTTTATGTTGTTCGGCTTCTTTGATTATTTTGGATGCTTTTTCTCTAAAATATAAGATAAAATGCTCCAGAATTTCAAGATTACTGAAATAAAATCCTATAAGATCTTTATTTATATATGAATCAAACCAAACTATTTCGTAGTAATCTGTAAATTTTTCTGCTATTTCAATACCATTGCCAATTTGTAGTAGGTTATTATAGTGATTCATTAACTTGTTGGTCAGTGTGTTTTTTACCATCCATACTGATTGATTAGCATATCTATTTATGTGGCTGCTATTTTCTTGAGCTAGTGTATCTACTGAGTTCCAGCTAAATGTTTTATCTTTCAAAGAGCTGAGATTATCTTCTATCACAGATACGTTATTACTTAAACAAAATGCAGAATCATCATTATATATGCGTCCATAAAGGAAGAAATTAATATCGGTATGTTGGAATAAGGGCTGGCAGATCTCATTAATATCTACAACAGACGATATGGAAATATGATTTTTAGGCACAATAAGCTCTACCTTTTTGTTCATCTCTTGTCTCCTGTATCAATAATAGGTTTTAGTCTTGCTAATCTACTAGCGTAAAAGAGTTCGATTAATTCCTTTTTATTGTGAATATTTAGTTTGCCTTTGATTTTGTCAAGATGGCTCTCAACTGTGCGGTCAGAGATGCCACAGGTTCTGCCGATCTCTTTTTGGGAGTAGCCACGGGCTAAATAGTGCAGGCAGTTGAACTCTTTAGGTGAGAGGTTAAATGTTTTTCTGTTATGAGGTAGTGGATATTGTTTTAGTGTTAATTGATTGTGTAGAGTTATAATATTACTATTGTTACAGTTTATTGTTTCTGCTGTTTGCTGCATAAATGTGGCATATTCTATGCGGCGGTTGGGAACAATAATTTTCTGTTTTTCACTTTTGTTTATTATATGAGTTGCCTGTTCACGAAAATATAAGATAAAGTTTTCTAAAAGAGGGATGTTGCTAAAATAGAAGCTATTTAGGTTTGTGTTTAAGGTTGAATCAAACCAGAACACTTCATAACAATCCTTTAGCTTTTCTGTTATTTCAAGACCACTACGCATGTTAAATCTATTGGCATAGTTATAGAGCATATCTGAAAGAGATACATCTTCTACTAACCAGGAATATTGGTTTGATGGGCTATCCCATAATTTTGGAGAGGCGCTAGTGATGTCTTCTAATGTTTTCCAGTCAGCAATTATATCAGACATATCTCCAAGCATACATTTATGAAAGCCTTCATGGCTGCATAGAATTGTTACTGTGTCATCTGGATAATATCTGGCATACCAGACTACATTGATATCAGTATGCTGAAATAGAGGTTGGCAAATAGAAGCTACATCATTTACAGATGTTAGTGCGATATGATTGTTCGGCACAATTAGTTCAGTTTGTTTGCTCATATTGATCCATATAATAGCTTATTCTGTATATAGTATTATATACATATTTTTCTTGTAAGTATAGGGGAAAATCCCGGATGTTTTTGGTGATTTTTTATGTTATAAAAGAGGGTGGGTTTTGCTAAATAGTGTCTGCATAATTTAATTTTGCCCGGGCTTTGCCCGGTGTATTTTAATGTAGTGTTTTAGTAATATAACAATGCGTTCGTTTTTTTAAGGGGTGATGGATTATGAGTAAAATGAGTAAAAATTATTGGGCAATACTATTAGAAGAGATTGCACGCTGTGCAAGCGCTAGTAATTCTAAATTTAACAAGAGCAATAAAAAGAGGAGAGATATAAAGATGTATTATCTTGGAGAAAAATTTAAAGATATATATTTTTCTAAGCGGGAGGCTGATTGTATGTGCCATCTGCTAAGTGGCAAAAGCTTTAATGGTATAGCAGAAAATCTAAATCTATCGCCACGTACAATAGAGTTTTACATAAAAAATATGAAGAAGAAAGTAGACTGTCATACTAAGTTTGAATTAATTGAGCTGGTAATGGGCAGTGACTTTTTGGCGAATTATAAAGAGCAGAATAACAAGTAAAACCATATAGTTAAGCTCAAATTGATGCCTGCTAATAAGAATCAAATACCTTGTACAGATAATTTGGCTAATGCTAGACAGCCTATATCGGAAGATGTATCTGGTATAGGGAAAGGGAAAAAATTAAAAACAAAAAAAGTACATGGGAAAAAATATCATTTAGGAAGTGAGTACCATCATTCTTATCTGACGAAAAGGGAATTAGATTGTCTATATCATCTATTGCGAGGGCAAACAGCAAAAGGAATTGGTAATGCCTTAAATTTATCCAGACGCACAGTGGAATACTATCTTGATAATATCAAAGGTAAATTATATTGTCGCACTAAGTCAGAACTTATTGAAAAAATACTCAGCAGTAATTTTTTGATGGATTTGCAGGCAATCTGGCAGCAACGCTAAGGTTTTTGACTGCAAAATCATTTCTCATAAGGATAGCTCGATTGCCAGTATTTTTTACGGTATTTTTTATAGATATTGCAACTACAATATCCTTATTTATAGACTATCATATAATTATATTAGTCAGCTTAGAGAGAAATCATGAAAAAATTATATAAAAATTGGCATAAGCAAAGTGCAAATTTTGTAGCAAAATGCTTGTCTGCAAGAGCTGCCTTTTTAGCGGCTTTAGCAGATCCTGTTGTTGCGCAAAAGCAAGTGCTTGATAACATTATTGCTAAAAATTTAGGCACTAAGTTTGCTGAGGCGCACTTTTTTACGCAGATTAAGACGGTTAAGGATTTTCAAAAAGCAGTTCCAATCAGGTCTTATGAGCAGTTTGAATCATGGATTGAGCAAGAAATAAACCAAAAGGGTGGGGTATTGGCAAGTGATAAACCTGCTCGATGGCTGAAAACCAGTGGATCTACTGGTAATTCAAAGAAGATACCTTATTCTAAATACTGGATGGAAGAATATAGAACCCCAGCTTTGGAGGTGTTATGGGGAAATTATATACACTATACGCCAGAGTTGTTAGCTCATCCGTTTGCTGCTTTAGATACACAGACTGTGCGCGAGGTGCCTACGGAATTTTTAAATGGAATTCCATATCAAGGTATCACTAATCGTAACTCTCCACTTTCTGCAACTGATTGGCAACCTCCATGGTATGATGCTCCTTGGTTTACTGCTGATGTTCCTAGTGATTATGATGCAAAAATGTATTATAGATTACGTTACTTTTTAGAGCAGGATTTGCGTGCTATTTTAGCCATTAATCCTAGTACGCTAATAGCATTTAAGCACCATCTCATGAAAAACTTGCCACAATTAATAGATGACATTCATGATGGAACCATTAAAGGGAAAAAAATATCCCAGCCTAACCAAGGAATAGCTAAAAAAATTACCGATATTGTGCAGCAGCCAGAGTTTTCTTTTAAAGATATTTGGCCAAATTTAGATCTTATTTCCTGCTGGACTTCTGCCTCAGCTAAATTATATATTCCAAAATTGCAAAAACTATTTCCAGGAGTAAAGCTGTTGCCTTTCATGAGTTGTG
>JAGLXC010000061.1 GCA_023133095.1 Gammaproteobacteria bacterium
GGGATAGTAACCTTGCCTATTGATGATCATTTTGTTACAGGACCATTGGCCGTTAATCAAGGATTTTATGAGTTTTTACCCGCATCTGTTGATATTGATAAGATCATTAATAGTGAGCGTGGAGTAGATGCTTTACTATTTAATGAGCTACAACTAGGAGAAGAATATCATCTTATCATGACTCAAGGAAGTGGGATGTGTCGCTATGCAGTAGGAGATATCTATAAAGTTACAGGATTTTATAATGGAGTTCCACGGATTGAATATTCTCGTCGGAATGGTTGCTGTTTTTCATTTACTGGAGAGAAGTTAACTGAACAGCAGTTAGTAATGGCTCTAAATAAAGTGGTTGATCAATATAAATTGGATAGTGGACTATTTATGTGTATACCAGTTTGGGATGATCTACCACATTATAATGTATTGATTGAAATGTCTGTTTTACAACATAGTGAAGAATTACGAAAACTTGTAGAGCATAATCTGGATCAAATTATTCGTGCTATTAATGAAGAGTATGATAGCAAAAGAAAAACCCAACGTTTAGATCGGGTAAAAACTTTTTTTATTAAAAAAGGCATAATAGAGTCAATTTTAGAGCAGGAAAAAAATGGTAAAAATGCAACACAATTTAAATATAATATTTTTCAGAAAGATGATGTGCTGTTTCAGAAGGTACTAGCAGCAGATGGTTATGAAATATAAAGTTGAACATTTAGAATATGCTGATGCTTCATTAGCATTACATAATTGGATTTGTGGCGAGCCAAAAGCAGTGGTTTTTTATCTGCATGGTGTTCAAAGTCATGCTGGGTGGTCATTTGAATTAGGGACATATTTGGCTAATAATGGTGTGACGCTATTTGTTTTGGAGCGCAGAGGTATTGGTTTTAGCTCAGGGACAAGAGGCGATATTAATTCTCTGGATAAGTTACTCGGTGATTATTACAAAGCATTAAATATGGTCAAAAATCGTTATCCTAATATACCAATAACACTGTTTGGCCAAAGTTTTGGAGGTTCAGTTTTAGCTGGACTTTTATCCTGGGATAAGTTTAATTTAGATTATGATGCGGTAGCTTTTTGTAGTTCGGGTTTGGGGAAGAGGCATGACTTGTTAACTACGGTAGAATACTCTTCGCAATTAAAAGATCGCTCGAAGCAATTATTGCCGCTAGATATAGAAGATTCAGATATGACAGATTTGCCATGGTTTTTGCATTTTATTGCTGAAGATCGATATTTGTGTAGAGAGATAACCTATAGAGCACGAGCAATAATGTTAGAAATTGAGGCTTTATATTGGAATAAGAAGAATATTATTACTGATAGACCAGCTGCATTTATTTGTTCGGTAGTAGATCCATTAGTTAATATTAAAGTTGCTACTAAGGTCTTTCAACAACTATGCGGAAATAAAGGCATGGTTTTGCAGTTACCTTCCTGCAAACATTACCTATGGTTTACTGAGCAGCGCTATGTTTTGGCCGGATGGTTGGCAAATTTTGCTTTAACTGGTGGATATAAAAAAATTTTATGAGAGCAACTATTTACCAGTTATCAATTCCAATGCAATGTGCTTTCGGGCATGCAGAGATGGAGCGAAGTGTTGCAGAAAGCGTAGTGTTTTCAATAGAATATGAAGGGTTAATTGGTATAGGAGAAGGCGCGCCGCGCGAGTACGTTACAGGAGAAACTGTAGATTCTGTAATCAACGTTCTGACTCAATTGAATATTAGTAAAGTTGTTTCCCTTCTTGACTTTAGTGATTTAAAGCGTGCGGTAGATAGTGCTAGTAAAGTGGTCGAGCTTTTTCAAGATAACAAGGCCGTTTGCTTAAATGCCCGTTGTGCAGTTGAAACAGCACTGTTGGATTTAATTGGTAAATATTTTAAATGCAGTGTTTCTGATATTATTAGTACGCAATTATTGATATCCACAATAAAGCCTCAATTTTTGCCAACTACCCAGGTATTAGATTTTTCTTTATCAGCGGGAGATTTTTTGGAAAATAGAGGGCCATTCTATTACGTAAAAATTAAGGTTGGGACTGATTTGCTAAAGAATTTTAGTAGAGTTAACGCGATAAGAATGGCATTAGGAGATAAGATTCCTATATCAGTGGACGTAAATATGGCATGGAGTCTAGAGCAAGCTATTGATATGATACAAGCATTATCGCCTCTTAATATAGCTTATTATGAAGAGCCTTTAGTAAAAGGATCCTTAAAGGAGTGCAGGGAGCTTAGGAGTGTAACTGGTGCAAAAATACTGCTTGATGAATCATTGTGTAGTATTGCAGATGCTAACATGGCTATTAAGAATAATGCTTGTGATGCCTTTAATATTAGGGTTGCCAAATGTGGTGGATTAATTAATGCCATAGAGATAATAAAGCTCACTCGTAAATATCAGCTTGATTTTCAGCTCGGAGCACAGGTTGCGGAGGCTGGTCCATTGATAGCAGCTAATTGGCATTTGGCTAGCGCAGTAAGTGGGTATTTTGCTTTTGAGGGTGGGCAACCTGATAGATTTTTTAACCATAAAGATTATATTGTGACTCCGATGCCAGAAGTAAACCGGTCAACTAATTTAGCACATACCATTAAGGGCTTTGGCTTGGGAGTGAGCTTAACTAAAAAAATAGATGAGCTTTCTGCAAATATCATTAGTTGGGAGAATGGTAGATGGCAATCACTCAAGAATGCCAATACTAATTTGTGATTTTTACAGCTTGTTATTAATTTAAAATATACTTGGGAGGTGAATTCAATGAAAATGAAAAAAAACTATATTGGGATTGCAAATACACCGCATGATCCTGCAATAGCTATTATTAATAGTAAAGGAGAGTTAGTGTTTGCTGAAGCTGCTGAACGTTATTTGCAAAACAAACGGGCTTGGGGGAATCCTCCCGATGATTTAATGCGAATTTCAACGCTTATAGAGAAATACTGTGATCCTGATGCTGATCTTGTGATTTCAACCAGCTGGAGACGTTCTCATTTGCGCTTATTGCATTTTATAATGTTTGGTCCACTTAACCAGTCTTTGAGAGAATATCTTGGTAAGACATTGAAAGGATATTTGGGGGTGAATAAATTTTCTTTATTTAAAGCTGCTGTTGCTTATATGAATCCTAGGGTTGGAATAAATACCGAGTATGGTTATTTGAAATGCTTTCCTAACCAGAAGGTTGGATATAAATCATATGATCATCATTTAACGCATGCTGCATCAGCTTGTTACAGCAGTTCTTTTGATGAGGCTTTATGTGCGGTTATCGATGGGCAGGGTGAGAAAACGAATGCTAGCTTCTATTTTTTTAAAAATAATGAAATAAAAAAGATAACTAAAGCTAGAACTTCAGATGCAAGCTTGGGAGAATTTTATAGTTTGATTTGTATCGCCTGTGGCTTTAATCCATTGAAAGGTGAAGAGTGGAAGGTGATGGGGCTGTCTCCTTATGGAAAATTAAATCAAAAATATTATAATATGTTGCGTCCTTTTATGAAGGTTGATGGTTTGAATTTGCGGCTAAATAAAGATGCTTATCAAAAAATTATTTTATGGTTAAATGCAATAAAAAGAAAACCAGAAATACCTGCTATCGAATATGCTGATCTTGCTTTTACTGGGCAATATATTTTTAGTGAAATCATGAATGAACTCCTTAATAATTTATCGAGGTATGCAGATACTAGAAATTTAGTTTTGAGTGGTGGATGTGTGTTAAATTCTGCCTATGTTGGTTCAATTACTCAAACGACATCATTTAAAAATTCGTATATTTTTTGTGCTCCTGCAGATGATGGCAATGCAGTTGGAGCAGCATGGTTAGCATATGGTGAAGACAATCAGTTTCCAAAGCAAGTAAATGTATGTTCACCTTATTTGGGTACTTCAGTATCTCCCACAGCTTTAGATCGACTTAAGAAATATAGCGCATTAAAAAAATTGCCTTATAAAAACAAGAGATTAGAAGAGGTGATTGCAGAACAATTAGCTGATGGAAAAATAGTTGGCTGGATGCAAGGGAGAGCTGAGTTTGGACCTAGAGCATTAGGTAACCGTTCTATATTAGCTGACCCCAGGAACCCTAAAGTAAAAGAGCATATTAATGACACTGTTAAATTTAGAGAAGAATTTCGTCCTTTTGCTCCATCCATATTACATGAATTTGGAGATCAGTATTTTGAACATTATCAATACACTCCTTATATGGAAAGAACATTGAGGTTTAAGGCAGAGATAACCAAGAAGGTCCCTGGGGTTGTGCATGTTGATGGTACTGGACGTTTGCAAAGTGTTAAGAGTGAGCTGAATCCTCGTTATTACAAGTTAATAGATGAATTTTATAAGATAACTGGTGTCCCAATTTTGTTAAATACTAGTTTTAATGTTATGGGAAAGCCAATTATTCACTCGGTTGAAGATGCAGTAGCTACATTTTTGACCTCTGGAATAGATCTTTTGGTAATCGATGATCAAATATTTTATAAGTAACAGTGTGATATTAATTTAGAAAGCTAGCATTCATATATATATTGTTTATAATGAATATATAATTCATTACTTAATAAGTAGGAGCGTAAATTGGATAGTAAATGGTCAAGATTTGTTTTTGGGGCAATTCTTTCTGTATGTATTATTGTTCCATTTAGCAATGATATATTTATTTCTGGTTTTCCTGAAATGAGTAGATTTTTTGTTGGGGCTAACATTTCATTAATTCTTAGTGTGTTCTTTTTAAGTTTGGCTATAGCTCAGCCAATTTATGGTCCTTTGTCAGATCATTTTGGTCGTCGTCCTGTTTTGCTTGTAGGGCTGTGGATTTATACCATAGCGAGCATTATAATTATAACAACTGATTCATTTTCACTATTAATAGTTGGACGTTTTTTTCAGGCTTTAGGGGTTTGTAGTGCTGCAGTTTCTGTGTACGCTATTATTAGAGATGTATGTGGACAAGAAAAACTTGTTAGTGCTACTAGCTCAATAACAGCAGTTATTGGAGCAGGTCCTGCAATAGCTCCTTTGTTTGGTGGATTGTTAGTTGCAAAATGGGGATGGAGATCTAGTTTTGTATTTTTGTTAGCTTTGGGTTTTTTTTACACGTTGTTAATCCAGTTTTTCTTTAAAGAAACAAATGTTCATAGAAAAAGTGAAAAATTTTCTATTAAGAAAATCATTAGAAATTATATTAAATTATCTAGGTTGCCAAACTTTGTTAGCTATTGTATAGCTCGTGGTTTTTCCTATGGTATATTTTTTAGTTATTTCAGTTTATCATCATTGTTTGTTCAGCAGCAGATGCATTTTAGCGCGATTATTTTTGGCGTATTTGTGGCGATTAATGGTTTTATAATGATAGTCATGGTGAAATCTGCTCCTGCAATTGTAAATAAATTTTCTTTGCAAAAGACTATTTGTTTAGGATTTGCTTTGCTTGTAATAGGCGGATTGATTATGTGGGCTTTTAATGTTTTTGTTGCAGAAAATATTTATACTTTTTTGCTGCCAATGTTTGTTGTTACAGCAGGGGTTGGCTTGTCGTTACCTACGGCAAGTGCTGGAGCCATGCAGATACCTGAAAGAAAAGTGGCAGGAATGGCTTCATCATTTGTTAATTCAGTATCTTATGTTTTTGGCGCATTGGCTACAGGATTAGCGCCAATGTTTATTAGTCATGTATATAGTTTTGGTGGATTTGTTGCTGTAGCAGGAATAACAGGGTTGATCTTTTTTTACTTGGTATAAGTTTCCAACATTGTATAGTGTTTTTGTTTTTCTTTATTGAAAGAAATGGCGCCATTTTTGAGATCTAATTCATAGATTTGATCGTTATTTGCCATGTAAATTTTTTATATCAATAGATATGTGCTAAATTAACTGCTAGTTATTTATCTAATAACTATTAAAATTTTTCATTCCACAAAAGATTAATTCCCGTATTTTTTACGGTATTTTTTAATTATTATAGAGTTATACTGGTTGCTATTATTATTGTCATTGTCATAAACTCGATGGAGATAAGAATGAGAAAACAACGTACAATGTTTGCAGAAACTAGAGCCTATCTCGAGAGAGTTGGTTTGCCTACTGGAGATTATGACTCACATAAAATTGCAAGTAATGAATTTATAGCTGGAGGTCATTATGGTATAGAGATTTCTAGCATGAATAATTTTGATATTTTGAACAAGGCTCTTGAGTTAGCAAAAAAATATAAGGTTAAAGTTTCACGTGTCATAGAGTGTCGTGGAATTGTGAGGCTACCTGACATTGAGATACGGGAAATGGTTAAACTTTGTGTAGCAGAAAAGATTGGTTTGATAATGTCTGTGGGACCAAGGGCTATAAGTAGTATTGGTGGTTTTGTAAATTCACCTAATGGTAAACGATTAGGATATAGGTTGCGTGGAATGGAAAATATGGTGCATGCAATTGAAGATATAAAGCGCGGCATTGCTTTAGGGGTGCGTGGGTTCTTGATTTATGATGAGGGTATGTTGTACTTACTTAACCAGATGCGTAAAGATGAGATGTTTCCAAAAGAAACTGTTTTCAAATATTCTGTGCATGCTGGTTGCGCTAACCCTTTGTCGGCAAAATTATTGGAGGATAATGGTGCTGATTGTATCAATATTATTCCTGATTTGGATGTTTGCATGATCAGAGCCTTTAGGCAGGCAATTACTACACCATTAGATATATTTTCTGATACTGCAAAAGCAGCTGGAGGATTTTTACGGACTTATGATGTTCCTGATATTATACGATATGCTGCACCAGTTTATATAAAATGTGGTCCAATTTCCCAGCCAGAACAAAATCATTTGCCAACTCCTGTAGAGCTAGAAGAGAGAATCAAGCAGGCGCGAAATGTTGTGGAGCATATTCAACGTTATTTACCAGAAGCAAAAATTGTAGATGAGAATGAGAAAACTCTTGCAATTCCAGTATGTAACACAGATTAAATTTTATTGTAGGAATAATGTATTATGAAAATAAATATAATGGATCTAAAAAGCTTATTTACCCGCTTAAATAATGGCAAAAATATTTCTGAAAAAAATAGATTTTTTAATAATCCTGTAGTCGACGATGATAGTGATGATGTTCATGAATATATGACTAGCTGGGAAGCTGCTCGTAACGATTAGTTTAAAATACTTGTTAATAATAGAGGGTAAACCATGTTTGATCATAAAGAACAACCAACAGAAAGATCACTCCTTATTCCAGAAATCGTTGTTGAAGATGAAAGAGTGTCTTCAGACGCAACAACTGTTATGCCAATGTTGAGTTATCCAAAAATTGCAAGAGAGATTTTAAAAAAAGGAGCAGTAGGGTTTGGTACTCGTCTTCCTCTAGCTTTAGGTAGCTTTGCTACTTCAGCTATGATGGCGTCTATGGGGACTGATACTTTAGCTGCTAGCGCTTTAATTTCAACTACTAGAAATTTATTTCAGGTCACTGCCTGCGCGATGACAGTTGCCACAGCGCTCTCTGCTGCACCAGCAAAAGATAAAAGAGAAATCGGTGTGATTGTTAAGCAACAATATGGGATTACTGCATGTGTTAGTGCAGTAGCTATGCCAATAATGATATTTAGTTCGCCTATATTACAATTGTTGGGTCAAGAGCAATCTACAGCGGATACTGCTCAAGATTTTTTAAGAGGCTATGCTTTAGGTTTTCCATTTTTTGTGGCTATAAATGCAAATAATCAGATTATGCTTGTTACCAACAGATTAGAATCTATTGCAAGTTTGTTTACACAACAAGGGTTAGCTATAGGATTAGGTTATATTTTAGCTTTCGGGGAATTTGGTCTCCCAGCTCTAGGTCCACAAGGATTGGGTTATGGTAGTGCTATTGCATCATTAACTACATTTGCTGGTTATTCTTTGTATATGCAGTCAAGAGCGATGTTTAGGGAGTATGGTATTTTTAGTTCTAACAATAAAAAAGGTTTGTCGGTTTTTAAAGATTTATTATTTAAGGGGTTGACAATTGGAGTTCAAGCTGGTAGTGAATTGCTAATCTATATACCATTTACACAAATAGTTGCTGCAATGGGCGAGACTGATCTTGCTAGCACTGATATTGCCATACAATATATGACTATTGCATCTGTTCCTGTATTAGCTTTGACCCAAGCAAGTGGTATTTTAATCTCTGGCTTTATTGGGAAACAGCAGGGGGGGAATGCTTGGAAAATGGGTAAAATAAATCTTTTGTTCAATCTTGTTGTTCCGCTCACATATCTAGGATTGTCATTAGCTATTCCAAGGCAACTAGTTAAACCATTTAGCGATGATTCTGCTGTGATAGACACAGCACAAAATTTATTAGTTTTATCCAGTATTGGTGCTGTAATTGATTCAGTTAGATTTGCTGCTATGGGATCTTTGAGGGGTTATAAAGACATGCTGTTTCCTGCTTTAGCTAGTATTATTCCTGTCTCAGGAATATCTATTGCTTCAGCATATCTATTATCTTATGAGGCAGGATTAGGGGCTGGCAGTATTTTTATAGGACTAGACATTGGCTTGACTGTAGCTGCAGGAGTAATGATTCCTCGTTGGTTATATAAAAGCACAACAGCAGTAAAAAACGAGCCTGCAATAGTAAACATATTGGATAATTCTGCTGGCGATTCAATAAAGCAACCTGGAGTTTTAAATAAAATAAGTAGCTACTGTTGTGGTTTTTTTGCAAAGAAAAGTAGTCACAATATCAATCCTCAAATTTCTGATATTATTGTGGCGCCTGGATTTGGTAGTATTAATTCATGATGAACAATTTACAATATGGTTCTGATTTAATAGTTGATATTATAAAGCAGCATGGAATTGAATATGTTGCTTGTAACCCAGGTGCAACTATTCGTGGACTACATGACTCAATTGTAAATTATAATTGCAACCATAGCCCTGAACTTATTTTGTGCTGTCATGAAGAAATTGCTGTAGCAATAGCGCATGGTTATGCTAAAGCTAGCAATAAATATATGGCGGTTTTATTGCACAGTAATGTTGGTTTACAGCATGCATCTATGGCAATTTTTAATGCTTGGTGTGATAGAGTTCCTTTATTGGTAATAAATGGCATTGGACCATTGGATACAAGCAAAAGAAGAGCTTGGATTGATTGGATTCATACTTCGAATAATCAAGCTAGTATTGTTAGAGATTATGTTAAATGGTATGACCAACCATATAATTTATCTAGTGTTTCAGAATCATTATACCGTGCTTGTAAAATAACTAACACTGAACCTAAGGCACCAGTTTATGTGGCTATTGATACATCTGTTCAAGAAGATGCAATTGATGACAAAATAAATTTGTTAGATATATCTAAATATTCTCCCGCAGCATCTGCGAGTGCTAACCCAGAGGCTTTGCAGCATGTGGCTGAATTATTAGTTAACGCGGAATTTCCAATAATTATTGTGGATTATTTGGGGCGTAATCCTGAGGCAGTGCAGCAATTAATAAAGCTGGCAGAGCTATTAAGCATTCCAGTTATTGATGGTATAGAAAGGTATAATTTTCCTACGGATCATCCATTATATCTTAGTGGTGCTGGGGAAGAGTTTTTTTCCAATGCTGATGTGATATTGTCCTTAGATGTAAATGATTTAGCCGGAGTTTTAGGTCCAAATCCTTTAAATAAGGCTGTAAAAATTATTAATATTAATCTGGCTGATTATCTTATTAGCAGTTGGGCTGCTGATTATCAAAAACTATATCCAATTGATATTGCAATTGCAGCTGATACTTCAGTAATGTTGCCAGAGTTGTATAAGTTATGTAATCAATTATTAGGCAATACGAATCAAGATAAATATATAGCGAAATTTAATTATATTAATCAGCAACAAATAGCATTGCGTGCAACATGGAGAGATAGTGCATTAGAGGTAGTATCAATACTTAATGCTATATGGGATGAAATCAAGCAAGAAGATTGGATTTTGACAAATTATGGCAATATTCATATAGCTGCTTGGTTGAAGAAATTATGGGTATTTAACAAAGAGAATTGTTATTTGGGTGGCAGTGGAGGTGCTGGTTTAGGTTATGGCCTAGGAGCTTCTATTGGTGCTGCGCTTGTCTATAGAGATACTAATAAAATATGTATTGATATTCAAAGTGATGGTGATTTGTTGTTTACTCCTAGTGCTTTATGGACTGCTGCACATTATAAGGTTCCATTGTTAATTATAGTTATGAATAATCGTTCTTATGGTAATACCAAAAAGCATTCTTGTAAAATAGCT
>JAGLXC010000062.1 GCA_023133095.1 Gammaproteobacteria bacterium
CTATTTCTAGAAATTATTTTCCCAAAATGGAGGCTATCCCCAATCAATAGATAAAAAAGCACAAAAACCTAAATTTTAAACACACCGATCTGTTTGCTGGGTTTTTAGCTTTGATAATTTGATTGCTAGGCCGATTAATGCGCTTTTAAAGTCTTGCTCTGCGCTCTCTTAAAATAAGCAATCGTTGTTCTCTTTTCTGCAAAATAGAGCCTATTCTCTGAATATTTCTAGATACTATTGCAATAGCAACATACCGCTCAAGCCCGAGTTTTCCATGATCAGGACATCTATCCAATCCGTGATTATCTAGCGCATTAATTGCTGACTCAACTGCCGAATGTTTTTGTTTGGCTTTTATGTAATTATCGCTGCTCTGTATGCTTTTATCAGCCTCTGATAACTTCCCTTTTTTTGGTAGAGCAAAAGCATCTAATATTTCACTTAGTTGCTCCCGGTTACCTTTACTATAAAAACCTTTGTCATAACTTATTGAGTGTAAATTGGGGTATTTTTGCTTAGTTGCTTTAGCCATTGAAACAGTCAGCTTATCATCAGTTTGTTTCCACATGACTTCATGGTGCAAAATGAATTGGTCTTTATCTTCCACAATGCAAACTTTAACTCCCAGTTCTACAGGCACGCCAAGCTTACCTTTACAAATCCATTCTGTGTGTGGCTCAAATAATGAATATGTTTTCTCTTTATTGGGGATCACTTCACCTTGCAATACTCTTCGCTTTATTTGATCTATTTGTCTTGCTCCATGCTTAAGATAGTCATCGATCTCCAGCAACTTTGCTGTATCAATTATTGATAATGTTTGGTGCTCATTAATATAATCTATGGTTTGGATTGCTTTCCCAAAAAAAGAGTCGGCTATTTCAATATAAGCTTTATGAGCTTCTTGGGTTTGCTGTACTTGCTGCTCTTCATTTCGCTTTTTTCCTCTCTTTGATTGCTGTGCTTTCCGATAATGTTTTTTTATCGTTTTGATATTGTGTTGATACTGTCTCCAGTCAGTTATGTTAAATTTATCACTTAACTGTGCTACTAGCTGTATGACCTTTCTTGCTGCATCAAACAACAAGTTAATATCTGTAGGAAAATGTACATTCGTTTTTAATGCAAACGAATCACAACGAGCAGCTAACTGATCCGTAACTTTTTTTTAACTAATTTGTGTCCTGAGTCAACAACTACTTCATTAAGTGCAATTAATGCTTCTGGCGTTAGCAGTCGAACATTATCCTTTAAAGTTTGCAGCTCGTAATAATAATCTTCGTCAAAAATACCATGCCCAAGCATTTCACGCACCGTCTTATAATTATTTGCCAAACTTTGTAACCGATCATAATCACAGTTTAAATTTAAACGCAAAACCCCAAGAACAAAAATTCTCCACAATGTCATGCCTGGCCTACCATTGCTTTTGTCAACATCTGCTGGCATTGCTTTTTCAAGTGCGGTAAATAATCTTTTACGTATTTCTACATCTGTATAAAGGTACTGAATACCTCTCAAAATTTGTGGAATGTCATCCCGTGATTTTGCATCTATTTTTATCTGAGATATATCAATCTCACCTAATCTCATTTCACTTTTTAATTCTCTCATCAGCACTTTACCCTTTGTTTATAAGATGATAAGTAAAAAATATTATAGCATTTTCTATAGCATAAAGCACAAAATTTATTCTTGTTTTTGACTATTGAAGTTGGCTTCTTTACCTAAAGTTCTGATATTTTTTAAGCGAAGTTTTGACCAAAACTGCTTATCTTTACCATTTTTAGCCTGATTTGCTCTTGTTTGACGGAATCTTCACCATGCTTAATTTAATGTGTGGAAGGTTTGGTCCCTATATTTAAGGAGTTTTATGTCATTGTTAGCGGTTTTCTGTCAGACACTAAATAACCAAAAGCTGGAAATTTTAGAATTTTGCCGCAAAAATAATTTGAAAATAGATGAGTTCATCAAAATCACCATCTCGTCCCGTAAAACTAATAAACAGCGCCGCATTGATGAAATGATGGATAAACTTACTAAATCTGATACCTTGATAGTTACTGAGCTTAGTAGGCTAGGAAGAAGTACTGCTGAGGTCATAGCATTAGTTAATGCTTTAGTTAATAGTAATATAAAAGTTATTATCCTTAAGCAAAATTTAGATATTAGTAAGCATGATATGAATTCGAAAATTATTATTACTTTGTTTTCATTGTTTGCAGAGCTAGAAAGAGATTTAGTAAGCCTGCGTACCAAAGAGGCATTAGCAGCTAAAAAGATGCAGGGGGTTAAGTTAGGTAAGCCAAAGGGCGCCTTGCAAAAAAGTAAATTTGATAAAGATCTCGCTAAGATCAAAGAACTGTTGGAATATAGACTTTCGGTAAGGAAAATTGCTAATGTCTTGGGGTATAGTAGCCATATTGCTTTGAATACTTACATAAATAAAAGAAATATACGAGATTCAATTCATGTTGCCAATGGCGTTACATAAATCGGAAATTTCGAGGGTTTGGGATTAGAACCCCTATTCGTAAAAATATTTTACCTATATCCCAGATGTGGCAAGGGCTGTAGGAGATGCATGTCCCTTTTTTACCAGAATCCCGGCCGGACTTATATTTATCATTAGTATAAATACTTGATTTGTAGCCACAAGGTGGCTATAATATAGCATTATAGAATCATTATTTGAGGAAGAAGAAAATGTCTACAGCGAGAAACACTATTGTAAGAGCGAGAGTAAATGATCATATAAAGCACAATGTAGAACAAATATTAGATCATCTAGGTCTTACTATGTCTGATGCTATTAACGCTCTTTTTAGCCAAATTTCTCTAAGAAAAGGGCTGCCTTTTGATGTAAAAATTCCTAATAAAGCTACCCGAAAAGCTATTGAAGAAGCCCGTGAAGGTAAGAACTTAACACGGTTTGATTCAGCTGAAGATCTATTTAAAGATTTAGGGATTTAAGTGTGTCTTTCGTCGAAAGAACTAATCAATTTAAACGGGATTTGAAGCGAGTTTTAAAGCGAGGAAAGGATGCTGATAAGTTAAAAAAACTAATTTTATTATTAATAGATCAACTAGAGTTGCCCGTAAAATATAAAGATCATCCACTGGTAGGTAACTATAATGGGGTCCGTGAATGCCATATAGAGCCAGATTGGTTGCTAATATATAGTGTCCTAGATGGCGGGATCAGGTTAGAGCGTACTGGGTCGCATGCGGATTTATTTAAATAAGACCAGTGGTTACATATCTAAAAGGAGATGTAAGAATTTACGGTTTCAAGGTAATTTTGGTCTTCAAAGCGTAAATTTTGACACGAATGTTGCTGCTACCCATATTTAGAAAATCATGTTATAGTTCTCTTCTAAATTTGTCTTTTTTATAAAGGAGATTATAAATATGCCTAATACAGCTTTGATTGTAGCCACATACCCACAAGATAATCTTAACACTGAAATAGATTCTAAAAACATGATATCCTTGTTACAAAAACAAGGATTTTCAACAATAGATCTTCATGATGACAACGCCACGCCAGAAAATGTAAAAAATTATTTAAATTTAGCATCTCAAAAAACCAAGCCAGGAGAAACTTTTGTTTTTTATTATTCAGGGCATGGTTCACAAAAATATGATGACCATGGGCATGAGATAGACCGAAAGCAAGAACTCTTAAATCTTAACAATGGTGATTTATCTGATTTAGAAATACATAGGATCTGGAAGACTTTCAAAAAAGATTCTAGAATTTTAATGATTGCTGATTGTTGCCATTCTGGTACTAATTATGGGCATGATACAGAAAGGCCATACCATGTACCAGAAGAGGAAGCGCTTTCACCAGAAGTCGAACCGCCATATTGTGACGATGGTGTATGCTATCCTCCTATAACAAAAATTCCAGCGTCGTTAGTTCATTTTGGTTCATCTAAAGATTTTCAATACTCACGTGATACTAAAAATGGTGGATTATTCACAAACAAATTATTAGAGGTATGGAATGATGGTGAATTTAGTGGTAATTACAATGCTTTTTATCACGCCATCAAAGAGTTAGTTATAGGGATAAATCCAGAACAGCATTCTCAACTAAATATTATTCCTGAGGATAATAACTTTGCTCAAGAAAAGCCTTTTACCATACATACATTAGATGCAACCATGCATCAGAAGAATAATAGTGGAGTACTTAATATACCTCCATCAACAATAGAACAGCACAGTTACAGTAATATATCTAAACTTTTATTATCTCCTAGTACAAAGCAAAAGCCATTGTATGATCATGTACCTGATTCTATGCATATAGAGTTGCCCCAGACCAATGTTTCCAAAGCAGATAGCTTTTCTCAATTACAACCACCTAATTCCTCATTAGAAATAGAAAATGATGGCTCAACTTCTTCTTCAGAAGAAATAGAAGATAATGATTCAACTTTTTTAGACGAAGACGTTGAGGGTAAATATTTATTTTTTTGTCAAAAAGGATGTTCTTGTATGTAAATTTAATATGTTCCCGCTTTTTTATTATAATTTTGGCAAATTTTTGGTCATTTTATTCTACTTGTAAAAGCGTTGTAGATTTTTTTGCGCGAAGCGCATTAGCGCCCTGCCTTACTCTCCAAGGGTTAAAAAGCTAGCAGGCGCGACAACAAACTAATATCCCTCAAGGCTCCAAAGTATAGAATAATAAATATGTTTATAGGTTAGGGCTTTGTGCTCTACAGGTATACACTTTATGTGCTATTAACCTTATTTTTTGTTTAGGTTGGCTTTGTAGTTTTAGTTGCATAGCTCTAAAGATGTTAGGGATAGGTTTATTTATTAAAGGCTTGAGCGAAGCGAACACCTTATTGAAATCCTATAATATAGATATATACATATTAATGTATTAAGACTGGACACTTAACTTATTTCTTATAGACACTTAACTTAGTAGTGCTCATCGCAGGTTAGTGCTGGAATTTAAATTTGGATTACACAAAAGCTCTGAAAGGAAAAAATACTGGGTTGTTGCTGGTTAATATGGCTCTATAGGGCCGAGATACTGGCAAATTTGACATAGAAGCTGTTTTTTAGGCATAACTCCCCTGCCCTTGGGTAGGAATTAGCTATGACAATCATTGGTACAGGAAGTTACCCTAAGGCTAGCCAGTGTCTGGGACACTGCCTTCAGCTTTTAATTTCGCCTCCATCTTAGCTAAAGCTTCTTTCTCGCGCGTATTACGAGCATATCCAGCTCTACGGCCCTGTTTCAGGTTTTTATTAAACTTTACCAGCTCTAAGACAGCCTGTACGCCCTTCTGACCTTTTACCTTTAATTCGGCCTCTAGTTTGTTTAAAAACTCCCTGTAACGCTTTTTTAGACGGTTAGAGGATTGTTTACGGCGTATCTCTAGCTTATGTAGGCTAACCTTAAGATCTCTAAACAGAGTCTTCATGACGCAGCGTATGGCTGGTAGGCCTCTATATTCTTGTTCCTCATTAAATAGTTTTTCGCATCTTTGCGTTATCGAGAGATATCCGGCCGCTTTTAAGATCGCCATTGCTCGCCAAGCTCGTTTTATGCCTCTATCTTTGGTTTTGGGGTTATTGTCATCTTCTTTAGTGCGCCACCCTAGCCTTACAGCTATATCTTTAGCGCTCAAACTGTGAAAAGTACCGTCTGCATTTGGGATCCCTACCCTCATAGTCGCTAAGTCCAAATAATGCAAAATTACTCCTAGTACAGCGCATACCGCCTCTCGAGCTTCTGTGCGTTGCTGCCTGCCAGATATACGAGTTAAGAATATATTGGTTAAATACTCTTTCGAGTGCCAATAGAACTGCTCTAATGAGTTCTGGGCCTGCAATAGAACATCTGGCCTAGTGCCGTGTTGCTCTGGCGGTGAGTAGAGTTTGGGGTCGTATGGAATGTGATTACACCAGTTCCCTAACGGGTTTAAGTGTGCTCTTATGTCTATATTTTGTCCTGGTTCCATTAAATTAGTCTCTTTTTCTATTGACAATTCCGTCACTAAAGACTAACCTAACGCTTGTGTTATGCGTTTCAGGTTGGTCTTTAAGGCCACATGTCTAAGTCAAAAAAAGCTCGTTTCAGCGGGCTTTTTTTATATCTATATCTAGTTATTGTTTATAACTCTTATCTTGTTAATTTCAGTCCACAAAATAATTTATATTAAATATTTATAAAGCAGGAAGATAAGCTTGTCAAGAATAAAATCACGTTTAATCAGTCGGTTATATAGGAGTCAATAACGTTATAATGACGCTATTATAACGTTACCGTAATGTCGCAATAACCTTACTGCAACGTTGTAATGATATCAAAATAATATCAAAATAACGTTACCATTCTTTTTTTAGTTCATTTAATTTTTTCTTGTTATATTCCCTGATAGAGCTTAAGCAGATAGTATTTATACTAATTTTTGTTTCCCTAGAAATATATTTTAATTTCTGCATATCACGTCTAGGTACTCTAAAGCTAAACACTACGATCTCTTTTTCTTCCTCTATTTCCTCCCATGGTTCTTTTACAGCACCAATCACTTGAGAAGCACGAGCAGAAGCCGGTTTGTCAGCCTCAGATATAATTCTGGTTGCTATTTCTTCTTGTTTCCTGGTATCTTCCTGAGATTTTATTGCTGGTTTATCTCTAAATTTCATTGAAAATCTCCTCATACAGTTGAGTTATCTCATCTGCTGCTTTTGAGTCGTTGGGAACCAACTCAGTAATGGACAAACCTTCGGCTGCTGCTTTATGAAAAGCTATTCTTTCTTTTACTATTGTTTTAAGCATTCTTAAATTAGTAAATGTAGACAGATATTCTTCTGCTTCTTCCGCTTCCTTTACCGAAGGATTAGTAGATGCTGCATTTATCATAAGGCATACTCTAAGCCCTTCATTAACTTGAATAACCTCATCTACAAGTTTGCTAAGCCTTGATATTGTCCATAAATCAAACTGTGTAGCCCTCATTGGGATGATAGCCACATCAGCAGTTAACATTGCACTACGTAATTCAACGCTATCTCTTCCTCCGCTATCTACAATAATGTCATCATACTTACTCTTGAGTTCTCGTAATTCATTGCGCACTCCTGCACCAAATTTTAAAACGCTTGATATTCGTGGTGTTATATTGTCAGCTTCACGTACATAACACCAAGAGCTTGCACTCTCCTGTCTATCAGTATCCACAATTAAAACATCTTTACCAAAAGAGGCTCGTAACACAGCCAAGTTAGTAGCTAAAGTAGTTTTACCTGTACCACCTTTCTCTCCACCTAATAAAACTATCATTATATATTTCTCCTCGTTAACAAAATTAGACAAATAATATAACATCAAAATAACGTTATTTCAACATTAAAATGACATTATTTTGATATCAAAATGCTTGCATAATAATTGCGTTTTAGTAAAAAAATAATTGCAATGTATACCTTAAACCATTGATTTTGTGTCTCGTTTGAGATACAATTAGTTAATAAAACTAAAGAGGAACAAACTATGGAAACTAAATCAGCATTTATTAGGGCAAGAATAGAACCTACACTTAAAAAAAAGGCAGAGCATATCTTTAGCGCCCTAGGTATTAATACAACTCAAGTAATTCATATGTTGTACAAATATGTAGAACGCGAAAAAGCCATTCCTTTTGATCTGGCTATTCCTAACAAGGAAACAGCTAAAGCTATAAAAGAAGCTAGGGCAGGGAGGGGCATTGTTACCTGCAAAGATGTAGACGATCTATTCAACAAGCTTGGAATTAATGATGCTGACTCCGATATACAAAAATAAATTTGAAAAAGATATAAAGCAGCTAAAAAAACGTGGTAAAGATCTAGCCAAACTAACAACAATAAGGCTGGAACCAAAGCACCGAAACCATCCTCTCAAAGGGGAATATGGTGACTGCATAGAGTGTCACATAGAGCCTGATTGGTTATTAATATACATCCTCAACGATAATGATATAACTTTTGTTAGAACAGGCTCTCACTCTGATTTGTTTAGATAAAACCAACTTTGTTGTTCTGTGAGTCCATCAAACGAGCGTTTTTTGGGCATTTTAGATAGCTATATAAAATAGCCCAAAAAATAGCTTTTATCTGTTCAAAAATCCGTATAAAATTCTATGTGTTATCACACATGAAAATTTTAAGGGTTTTTGGATATGCTAATAGGTTATGCTCGTGTATCTACAATTGAGCAAAATTTAGACTCACAACTTGATGCTTTAAAAGAGGCTGGTTGTGAAAAAATCTATTCCGACAAAATGAGCGGAGCAAAAGCCGACCGACCGGAATTATTGGCAGCAATAAATGATCTAAGGGCGGGGGACACTCTAGTTGTTAAGAAACTGGATAGGCTAGGGCGATCAATTAAAAACCTTATTGAGCTAATGACAAAATTGGACAAGAAAAAAGCAGGTTTTAAAAGTTGCCTCTTCTTCAAAATCTGTGGGC
>JAGLXC010000063.1 GCA_023133095.1 Gammaproteobacteria bacterium
GTATCACGCAGTGGTTATTACGATTGGCTAAAGCAATACCCCTCAGAAAGACAAGTAAAGAGAGAAGCGCTAGCTAAACAAATTAAGGATCTTTTTATAGAAAGTCGCAGCAGCTATGGTACTAGGAGGTTGAAAAAAGCATTAAATAAATTAGGGGTTATTGCTAGCAGAAGGAGGATTGGTAAATTGATGAAAGAGCAGCAGATCTGCTGCAAAAAGAAGCGTAGCTTCAAAGTAACTACTGATTCCAACCATAGCCTCCCAATTGCTGAAAATAAACTGCAAAGAAACTTTAATGTAGCTGAAGCAAATCAGGTGTACGTAGGAGATATCACTTATGTTCATACCCAGGAAGGCTGGCTTTATTTGGCAACTGTAATAGTGATGTGTCAACACTTTTCCGGACACAGTTTTAAAAAGCTTTGTTAGCAATACCGTATTTTTTGCTTTATTTAGGTTACATGTCTCATGTCCAGACCTGACCCTGTACCCCCTTATTAGGGACACACTAAAAAGCGCATGTGAGCGACAATCTCGCAGGAGCCATGTTTAGCGCAGTGGAATGGGGTCAGCTTACTCGACCAGAGTCCTAATAAAGTGTATAATTTGTTCCAATAATCTAAAATCAAGTTTTTTAGGAGTAGCTATGGCAAATAAAGATCATATCAATAAGCTGAAAAATGGAGCTAACAAGTGGAATAGGTGGAGAAATGAAAATTTAGGATTGTCTCCAGATTTGCGAGATGTTAATTTTATTGGAGAACTCTCAAACAAAAATGAAATATATGATTTACCACAACTAGATGGCTTTAATTTTTCAAATGTAGATTTACATGGGGCATCTTTAAGAAATGGTTTTTATATAAATTGTTGTTTCGACGGTTCACAAATACATTTTGCTGATTTAGTAGACACTTATTTTCAGGCATGCACATTTAAAAATGTTGGCATGCGTGTGACAAGAATCGGATCTGCAAAATTCCATAATTGTTTGTTTGAAGATGCTGATTTATCTTATTGTTCAGCAGACAAAACATCTTTTATTGGTTCAGAATTCGTTAACACAAAATTAGAATACATAAGTTTTATTTCAAATGATTTTACAGAAACAAAATTAGTAAACTGCTCAGTATATGGAATTTCATCATGGGATTTGAACCTAGAAAATTCAAGCCAAAAAGATCTAATTATAACAAAAGAAGATCATCCAGTAATTACTGTCGATAATATTGAATTAGCGCAATTTTTATATCTAATCATTAATAATACAAAACTTAGAAATGTTATTGATACAATCACTTCTAAGGTAGTATTAATCCTTGGTAATTTTTCTAAAAAAACTAAGTTGATTTTAGATAAGATTAAAAATCAATTAAGAGAGTATGATTTTATTCCAGTAATGTTCGACTTTGACAAACCATCTTCCCGAAATCTTACAGAAACCGTAATAACTCTTGCGAGTATGGCTAAATTTGTTATTGCAGATTTAAGTAGTTCAAAAAGCATACCACATGAGCTGGCTACAATTATCCATAGATTACAGTCTGTAAATTTCTATCCAATAATAGTTGACGGGGAAAATGAATATACAATGTTTGAAGAGTTCAAAAATTTTTCCTGGGTAAAACCAATTAAAAAATATAATAGCATCGCAATTGGCCAAATTGTGCAAGAAATAGTAAGTGATGAAACCAAAGAAGATGAAAGCCACACCTAAAAAAAGAATACATCACTATATCCCGCAATGGTATTTAAAAAAATTTGCTAAAAACAATTCTAAAAAATCACCCATTTTCTGTATTAACTTGAAAGACGGCAAAACCTTTAAGACTACCCCTAAAAATATTGGTGCAAAACGAGATTTCAATCGTATCGATATATCTAATTTAGATCCAGACTCTTTGGAAGACGAGCTTGCAAAACATGAGCCAAAAATGCTGGAGATTATAGATAACATCGAGCATGAGGAATTATTCAGCTTTTCAAATCCAGATCATAAAAAATATTTATTGTATTTTGTAGCCTTGCTTATAATCCGTACGCCCAAAATGAGAAATCATTGGTCAAAACAAATGGATCATTTATATAAAACTGATCTTCAAGCTGCAGTATCAATGCCTGTTGGGTCTAGAATCAACGGCCAAGTTATAACTCAAGAATTAAAAGATGCTGTTGCCAAGAACTCCTTTCGTGTTGTACCAACAAGACATGGCCATATAAAACGAGAATTTGATATGATAGATATCATACTACCTTTACTACATAAAAGAAAATGGTGTATATTTAAAACAACTGATGATGTAAACTTGATTACTTCTGATGCTCCTGCTATATTATCTTGGAATGACAATACAAATGGCATATTATCTCCAGGGTTTGCGTTACCAAACACAACAGTACTTATACCTTTATCTAAAAAAATAGTGTTAGCTGGTAGCTTTGATTGGCATCAAAATATTAATTACGCGCCGATGGAAACAAAGATAGTTGCATTAATAAATACACAAATATTATGTTTTTCGAACCAATTTATTTACAGTCCAAATCCAAAGTTTTGGTTTATACGACAAGATGGCTCATTGTCATGTAATGTTGACGAGATTATAAAAGGTAGGCTTGGTAGTTAGTTAGACAAGCATATTGAAGAGAATCTTAGAAGCTAATTGGGTTTCCGCATAGGAGGGTCCAGTAACATATGTGCCGGAAAGTTTCGTTCAGAATTATTTATACTTCCCCCAAAACTTGTCTGGAAAAAATTTTGCGAATAGAAAAGCACCAAGAAAAGACGCTATTTGCAAGCCAGCTATTAATTTATAAAACCAACCTTTTGCTAAAAATAAAAAAACTACTACAAACAAAGCAAAAAACGGAATAAAAACAAAACCAGCTAAACGCAATTCCTTCAGGTATTTTTTCTTCCTTATTTGTGGTAATGATGAGTTATATTTTGCAATTCCTTTTCTTGAATATTCTAATATTCGTTTTTGAACTCTTTCTGGATACAGTATCCAAGATACCACTGATATTGGACCCCATATAGAACCAACAAACAAACATATATAAAAAAATATTGGTGTATTATCACTCATGATTACCACAATGAATTAACTCTGTTTTCATCACGTGTAAGATCATGATGAAAGATCTCCCTAGAATAACTTACACTGCCGCCTATTTGTGGAGTAAAATAACCTACTCCAGTTGCGGCTCCATACCCTGGCACCCACTGCTCATTCATACCTAAATCATAGCCAACACCCACCTCATAGCTTGTGCCAGAAATAAAATGTTCTAACTGACTTTGGCTAGGGACCGTTGATTGACTCATCCAATTTGCTGTAGCACTAAGCGCATATTCTTTTGTCGTTTTCCCCACAGATAAACCTCCACCCGCATAAAAATCTCCATATCTATCTAAAGTAGCTTGAAAAGAAATTGCTCCTAATTCACCTGTCCAGTGAGTAGGTACAGTAAAACTCCCACTCACAGTAAGAAAATCAGGGAAAAGCCCAGGCAGTAAATGATGCGCTACTTCTAATGGAACAGTTAGCGGAGGGGCTGCAAGAGCAAACCCTACTTCTGCTATTGATGACGCCTGGGAACTATTTCCTCCAAACAAAGTAAATCTTGATGTTCCCGGCTGCGCCCAAAAAGATGACCTTGAAGTTAAAGCCGAAGCCTGGCCTGTGACTTGCGATACTTCTGCATCTAATGCTGTTGTCTCTTGCAGTAGTTGATTAGCTTCTTGATCAAGGTCTGCAAATGGAGGCTTAGAAGCCCCTGCCCCGGTTTGAGTTAATTGGTCTACTGTCATGTCAGTTGCTGATCCTCCACTAACCATAGATGATCTAAGATAACCTGTTTCTGTGCTGGTTGGCAAGTGTTGGGATACTGATGATGCTGTTGCCTGGTAATAGGGCGTATCTCCATAAAAGTTTTGCGATACTGAACAGCTGTTTGCTGCTCCGTTATAATGCCCCAAAGCCTGAGATCCTACCAGGGTTGCATCTGCTGTGGTTACGCCTACAGCTGATGCTGCAAGGCTCGTTAGCACCATTGGCTTTTGATAGACTGCACTGCGGGTTATGCCGCGACTAACTGAGTTTATCGCTGCTCTTGCTCCTTTGCTTTCGCCCATGGTTGCAACATTTACTCCAAAGCCTATGGCTTGGGTTATTACCCAGTTGTAGTCAAATTGCTCTCTTAACCCTAATGCCATTTCCGTCAACTGTTCGCCTACGTTGATTGTCGCTCCTGCTAATAGGCTTGTGGCCCATTTTTCCATGGTAGGTAGACCTTTTAGAGAAGGTGCTAAGCCAAGCCCTATCCCCATTCCTACTCCAAATTCAAATCCGCTTCTCAGCATAGCAGTAAAAGAAAATGAGGACTCATAACCTGCGGCTATGGCTATTCCCTGATCTGCTGCATCCGCTAAGGCTCCTCCTACTGCTGCTCCTATTACTTTTGTGATTCCTGTTTTGGAAAATATTATTGCAGCCGCTTCTGGCACTGCTATACAGATTATTACCGCAGCTACGATTTCTACTATGCCAAATAAAAAGTGGTGATGCTTGGGTGGCTGCGGGGTATCTAGATCTGGATAGATTGATCCCATGATCAGCGACATGAATTGCTGATACGGGATCGTTGCAGTATAGGGATTTATGGAGGGGATTATTTGTGGCAGTTGTAATAGCTGACCTGCTGCTGGGGTGTCGCTTACGGTCCAGCCGTTGTTTTCTGCTATTAATCCTGCATATCTTTGATCTCCATAGGTCTTTTTCGCGATTATTGGGAAGGTATCTCCTGATACTACTACGTAGACTCCAGGGGTTGGCGGCGGAAAACTGCTTGATACTGGTTGGGTATAATCCAGATAGATCTCTAGGTCTTTGTCTGAGTCTGGAACCATCAAGCGACT
>JAGLXC010000064.1 GCA_023133095.1 Gammaproteobacteria bacterium
ATGGTTTATATCGCGACTGGTTAACCAACTCAAATGAGGAACTTGGAAATCTACCCTGTATTTTCTGTTATTACAATTTCGATTATGAAGTTGCAGAAACAGAATTAGTAACTGAATGTTGGTTGCTATTAAAGTAATTGGCTCTTTGCTGATTCATTAAATAAATAGTTCATCCAGGGTCACAACATTATTAATAAGATCTTCAGAATAAATGTTTGGCTTTAGTCCCTTGGTTGTGATTAAAGCCAACATAATTTGTTTGGTTGTTTTAGTTTGCGCCTCAAAAACATCTATTTTATTTAACAAATTTTTTGCTGTAGTTTTATCTAAACTATAAACCTGTTTACTATATTTTAGTTCACAAATGGTGATAGCATCATCTGCACGATCAAACAATAGATCAATTTGCGCCCCATCTTTAGTAAAATCTTTGGTAACACTAGAGCGCCAGTGTGCAGCACTATTGCTGACATTCTGCAAACCTAAGGCTCGCCTTATTTGCTCTACATGTTTCATACAAACGCTTTCAAAGGTATAACCCGCCCAACTATAAAAGCCGGGTGTATGCGCCATATCTTGCCAATAATCAACTTTAAAGTCATATCCCTTTGCTAATTCTGGTTCGATCCAACGTAAATAGAATAAAGTGTATTCATCATCAATCTTGAAATAGAGATCCTTGTGGCGCTTATAAGGCATAAAAGATTTGATAAAACCAGATGCTTCTAGCTCCTCTAACCTTTGGTTAAAGGTACCCCCAGATTGCATGTTGGTCTTTTGCAATAACTCTTCCCGGGAAATACCATATCTTTTTTTAGCAATTTCCCTAACAATTTTCATGTTAACCTGAGCGTGCTCAAATAGCGCTTGAAATAGGCGTGGAAACTCATCTTTAAGCAAACTGTTGGTTTCAAAACATAAGGCGTTAACGTTCTGAATTACTGACCTACCTTTTTGAATTTGCTTTAAATAAAATGGTACACCGCCTGTTACCATATATAGATCCAATATCTGCATATTAGATAATTTATTGCCATAGGCCTGCAAAAACTGTTTGGTAATTTTCAGATCAAAAGGTTTTAACAACATATATTTGGTTAACCTATTATGCAAACCACCTTTCGCATTAATTAGATTATCTAGCATCCAGGATGCAGCTGAACCGCAAACCACCAGAATTATATTTTTTTGCTGCGACCAGGCAGTATTCCAAAAATAATCTAACTCCTGTAATAAATTAGAACGTTTAGTTGCTAACCAGGGTAATTCATCAAAAAATAGAACAATTTTTCTATCAGTGATATTTCGAATCGCAAGAGTAAGAGACTGAAATGCTTCATGCCAATTATTTGGTTGGCTAAGCGCCATATTGTTAAAAAAAGTTTGTGATAATTTTTCAGAAAATTTTTGTAGCTGTTGTGTATAGCTGCCATCCTTAATGCCAGTAACCTCAAAATAGACTCCATCGCAATTTTGAAAATATTCACGAATCAAATAAGTTTTGCCTATACGCCTTCGACCATAGACTGCCAAAAACTCGGCCTCTTTGGATTTCAGCAAGCTTTCTAGCTCGAGTAATTCACTTTTTCTACCGATTATGTTCATAATAGCAGCATTGTATCACAGATCTGGCTGGAGATAAAGCGCTTATATGCAGCCAGATCGTCATGGAACACATAGATCTGGCTGCATATAGCTTCCCTATATCCGGCCAGCCCCCATGTTTTTGACCAAAAACCTAATTTAAATCCACTTTCCTCAGCAACAAATAGACCGCTCCCAGGCCGCCATCTTTAGGTTTAGCTGAACAAAAACAAAGTGTATTTTTATATTCCCGCAACCAACCATTAACCGCGCTTTTTATGGTAGCTGAACCCTTGCCATGAATAATCAGAACGCACCGATATCTCTCTTGTTCACACCCGGCTAAAAATCTCTGCAGCTCCTCTCGCGCCACAGCCACAGTCATACCATGCAAATCCAGACATGCTTCTAAATTCATTTTCCCCTGGCGCAATTGTTTTATAGTTTTGTTTTGCACTCCAGGACGCACAAAGAACAGTTCATCATTAACATCACAAAGAGCAAAATTATCGTTAAAGCCCTGCCATTCGATTTTTGGTTTCATTGCTGTTAATTGTAATTTTCGTAGTTTTGGCGCAACTTTTTTTCGTGCTACCACGCGCGCTAAATGTCTCTTTGAGATAGGTTTAACGCCAGCCATTGCTTTACGAAACAGTTCGCTATCGTCATCACTATTTTGCGTCATACGGCATCTACTATTTCAGCTCTTTTG
>JAGLXC010000065.1 GCA_023133095.1 Gammaproteobacteria bacterium
GATGCCCTGGTAGAGCTAAAAACCATTTGCCACTGTGGCCGCATCCGTATCAATGAAAAGGGCGAGCGTCTGCACGATGGCGTACAGTTTGAGGTTGGCGGCAATGAACGTTATATCTCAGTGTGCAGGCGCCATCATCGCGAAGATGAGTAGATTTTTGCGATCTTAAGGTTTCTTTAATATTTTTGATATATATTAATCAGTATTATCAATTATCTGAGATATTAAAATGCCCGGTGGAAAGAGAAGAAAATCAGACCCAAACGGTCAATGGCGACAAGCTGTTGGTGGGGCATATAATCGTCACAATGACCTGTTCAGAAAGCAGGCTCAGAAAAAACAACTCAGGGCTGGTCCTCCTCCAGTAGAGCAGCCATACAATGTAGCAGCATGGGAAGATTTTTGGCCCGCCTTACCTGGGGAGCATGCCCATTATGGAAGATTTAATTTACGGATTAATGGACGGGCTAGTAAGAAGGCTTTGTTTTTGGGGTTGCTTTTTGTTGGTCAGGCAACAGCAGCGGAGTTAATGCAAGAACCAGTTATGGATGTGGGTGGAAATTTGTTTGTTCCGCAAGGAGCTGGTACTCACGGTCTGGTAACAATAAACCCAGAAAATCCAGAATATGGGGATGTTGGTTTTTCTGTTGACAGTTATGGTAGTAATCTACTAAATGAGTTGTCACCTATGGGACAAGCTTTTTATCAGTGCTTCATGCAGGGACTTGGTTTGCATGAGAGAGGCCTATTTAGTGAGGCGATTGTATTATATCAAGAGTTTCTCAATAAAGGTCCAGACGAAAAGCAACAAGCCTACATATATGCCTTGTTAGGCTGCGCTCAATTTCAACTCGATAAAAATTTACTGCATTCGCATCCTTCCTTGAAGCAGGCCAACTCCATGGTTCCTTTAGGACAATTACAGATTTCTAAGGATGCTGCTTTGATGTTTGCAAACATGACTACCATTCTCTACACGGAATATTTGCCTGCTTATCTTAGCTTTTTAGAAACGCATCCATCAGAAGCGGATTATCCACGAACTATTTTTCTTGCAAGTACCGTTGGCGCAGATTTTGCACCAATCACAGCCCAAGCATTTAGAGAATTTATAGAAGCAGAAGGAATTGAATTAGCAGCAGATCATATGCTCACAAAATGTGTTATCAATATAAAATCAGGGGTGTACGCTACTTTCCTGGCAGAAGAGATAGCGCTGTTAGATGCAGAAAGTGATTATGAAGATAGAGGTATGCATAGGGAAGCATTAGAGACTTTAACGCGTTTACTAAACCAGCTTAGAAATCCACTTAAGCGTGCTTTTGTATATATACAGTTAGGAGTACGTTCTGTAGCGCTAAATGATTACTTTTTAGGTTATCATTACTTTGCTAAAGCTGAAACTATACTTCCATTGCCTGAGTTGCATTTTGATGCGGATGAAGAAGAGCCTAGTAGTGCCTTGCTTTTGTCTGAAATAAGCAGGGAATATGTTAATAGGGTAATTGGTCTTTATCTTGAGTTTTTAGCCAAAAATCCATCTGAGCGAGAGTATTATACAACTGTTCTTACAACAGATGGAACAACTGCAGACTGGGTTAGAAGATATATCCAGGAAGAGGGTATTGAATTACCAGATGCATCAAATCAAGCTGTTGATGCTCCTATAAGGCCATTTCCTGGTGATCAAGCACTAGTAGATTCAGATTCTCAATTCATGGTTGTAACAACAGATTCTTCTGATAAGTATTTTATAATGCAACCAAGAACAGGAGAACCGATTTATTTTACAATAGAAGAGTCAGCTGTGTTAAATAGCGCTCTATTTATGCTATCAGATGAGGCTGTTGAAGGTTGGTATGAGAGGTCGTTCAATAATTTGGAGCGTTTGTTTGATAGCGTTGATGATCCACGTAAACGGGCTGTTATATTGGCAAATATGGGGCTGATAGCAACCGGAATAAATCAACAACAGGAGGCGCTATTAATCTATCGTTACTTAAGTGCAGCTAATAATATAGCTCCTTTATCAGATCTTTATAATCCAGGAAATAGAGCATTAGAGGTTTTTGATGTTGCTATAGAGGTGGTCGAGCAATGGCGAGAGTACTATGGCAAAATTTTATCCAGGCATGCATCTATGGCTCCGGAAACGATGCTCTATTCTAGTGGTGGAATGACTATTGCTGCGGGGGAGTTCGTAGAGTTTGCGGAGAGCGTAGGTCTTAAATTACCAGAACCATCATTTTCGCTAACTGATCATTTCACTAAAGGCCGTGTTGCGACTGCTTTAGGTGTAGGTGTTGTAGGAACTCTAGGCTATTTTGCTAATAAAAAATGGAATGCTAGGCAAGAACGTAGGCGCGCAAGAGAGGCTCAACAAAATACAAAGCGTGATACTATTTTGCGGCGCTTAACCCGTATAACGGAAAGTGCATTTAATGCTGGTGCCTGGAGAGCAGAAGTTAGAAGAGATGGTGTGATGGAGTTTGTTCTAGCTTTTGCAAAGCATAATGGCTTTGAAATACAACCCGGAGTTGTTAGATATGATGTAATAAATAGAGCATTGCGAGCGGCTTTTGGTGGCATGATACTTATAGAAGGTGAAATTGCTAGGATAGTTGTCCCAAAGGATATGGATAGAGTTGTTGTAAATGCGGGAGCAGGTAATGGATTTGCGCGAATAATCTTTGAGGCTTCGTCCGCATATGTTCAGGAGCAAAGGCGATTAGCAGAGGAGCAAGCAGCTAGGAAAAAAACAAGCGTAATTGGGAAAATAGGAGATCGCAAAGAAGCAATTCGAATGTTGCTCGGGCAGTTAAATGATGCTTTAGGCTCGCTAACAGGTGTTAACACAACGTTTACTGGTTTAGGCGGTGTGATGAATGCAGCTGATAATGTTACAATAGCAGGTGCTAGAGGCCTTCATACGCGTGAACTTACTATAGTAAATGCAGGTCTTCCAGGACTACCTCCTGAGAGTAGAGATCTAGCTGATCTTCAAAGAGAGCAAGGAGAGTGGGAAAGAGATCACCTTAACCCTTTAGCTAGAGATATCCCTGGTAGAGTGGAGGCACTTAATGCGTTGATGGAAAAGTTAACGCGGCAGGGAACGGAGTTACGAGCAACTAAAAAACAAGAGGTGCAAGAAGAACAAAGGAGGCAACGTGAGGAGGCAGCTCAGGCAGAGCTTGAGCAGGCAGCAATAGCAGCAAAAAGCATAGAGGTGCAGGAGAAATTAGGTGAATTAAAAGAAAAATATGACGCTCTTTATGTTAAAGTTGATGCAGCAAAAGCTAAAGCATCAATGCATTTGGAGCATGAAAATAAATATGTTAGAGATTATGCTAATACAGTTGTCGAACTGTGTGGTTTATTTCCCTCTACTGCTAGTGTTACGGAAGCGCAAGTCAAAAGGGAGGTTGTATGTGGTGGCTGCCTTACGATGGCCAAATTCAACAGATTATTGCTTCTGATAAATAAAGAGTTAAAAGGATTAACTGAACCTGAACCAGGTAATATGGCTGCTAGAATAGCTGCATTAGAAGCAAAAGTTAAGGAACTAGATAATGAAGAACACAATTTTGCTGAGTATAAAAGATTGCAAGGGCAATTAGTTGAATCTGGCAAAGTTTTACATCCAGCGGAATCACCTGCACCGGCAGGACCTCCCAGGCCAACAGCAAATGGGGGAAAAGGTAAAGGGAGAGCTGTGGCTAATGGCGACCGCCAATTGCCATATGATGCTGATAACATACGGATATTTACAGTAATGGGAGATATGCTAAATAGAATACTCTATGATTTACTGCCGCGGTTTCCAAAAAAGTCAGAACAAATCACTTTTAATAATTTTAATCAAGCATATAGATATGCCTTGGCCTATACTCTTATCAGAGTATGCAGATTCATGCGCCAGGAGTTGTTAGAAGATGCAGCATTTAGGGAGCTTAAATCTGTTTTTTATGAAGTTAGCAATATAGTTTTGCATAATTTTCCATCGGTTTCCTATGAAGAAATTTATGCTTGTTGTGGTGTA
The DNA here is from genome assembly GCA_023133095.1 of Gammaproteobacteria bacterium. Classification (GTDB taxonomy): domain Bacteria; phylum Pseudomonadota; class Gammaproteobacteria; order UBA9339; family UBA9339; genus JAGLXC01. Next base: position 4,040 of record JAGLXC010000065.1, read on the forward strand.
ATAGAAAGATATAGGAAGTGTTTTCTAAAGGTGCTTGGGTCTGGAGCAGTGGATGTTAGAGATGCTGTAGCCGCACTTAAAAGCACCGATTTATATAAAAATCACTCACAAGAGAAACTAGTAAGAGATATTCCAGGTGAGTTGCGGGAGCTTTTAACTTTTTATTGTGAACTGCTAAATAATCAAGATCTATTAATATTTCTTGATTTTGATCGTGATTATTGTTTTGCGGGAATATTTACTTTGATAGGTGAAGGCATGCAGCATCAACCAGATTATCATCGGAAATTAAAAGAGTTTTTATCCTATTGCCAACGACAAGTAAGAGATCCTGCTGCACATCCAGGAAATCCAGCCGATATTCAAGAACCAGCAGATACCGATTTATTTAAACAATATATAGACCATAAATCAGCATTAGCAGAAGCGCTAATGCAGCAGATAAGAGGGACGCCTCAACCGGCAAGTTGTCCTGCTACACTGTTTTCAGCACGAAAAGCTGCTAAGCCACCAGCTGCAAGCGCCTCAGCTGTAGCAGGATCTGGTGTAAGGCGGGCCCGGTCTAGTCTCTTGCCTTCAAATGGCTCGGTCTAACGCCTGCAATTAGTAGGCAGATAACATAGGTCATTACTGCTGCGACTAGACTTAGTGGCAGGTGCTCAATTCGTTGCAGTAAACCTCAGTCTAGCCAGATGGATGCTCTGGCCTATAAAAACTAGATCAATGTAGCTATGGCGCAATTAGCAAAGTCTGATATTTCTATGTGCCGTAGGTATTATCAAGAGTTTGATTAAAATTTTGTAAATTTAAGGTTACTTTAATTTTATTTATTAATTAATCAGTATCATAAATTACCCTGGATATTAAGATTTTCTATGTAAATATAAAGTGATTCATATCCAAGGAATATTAAATGTTTTTTTGTTAATTTAAATTGAGGTAAATAGTAAAATGGTTAAAAAAGTTGAAGAAGTTAAAAGTAAGCCAGGAGTTGATAAACCAACGGAGCTAACTGGTAACGAGAAGGTAAGAGCCGCACTGCAACAAAGGATAGCAGCAAAGGAGCAAGCAGTCACCCCTGCATCAGTAGGACGTCAATGGTTTTTTGAAGAGGATAAGCTATCCGTAGAACTGCGTAAACAAAAACCAGCAAGTGAAAAGCCACCTGTTGACGACAAAATGAGAATGAATTATCTTACAAGTTAGGCGCAAATGATGGTTTGATGCTGAGGTGCGGCGTTAACCAGAATGTTAGCGTCAAGATTTTGCTTTAAAATGGCTTGGCCTAACGCCTGCAACTAGTAAGCAGATAATGTAGGTCATGACTGCTGCAACTAAAATTATCAGCAGATGCTCAACCCGTTGCAGTGAATTCCAGCTAAGCCAGGCAGATAGTTTGGCGTTTAAAAACCAGAGTATTGCTGCCATGGCGGCATTGGCGAAGCCTAACCGGAGTCCATAGATCAGCCAGCCTGCCTGCGGGATATAGATTTTGCGTTTTAACAGAAACCAGAGCAAAAGACCTGCATTTAACGATGAGGTGAGTGAGGTGGCTAATGCCAATCCAGCATGGGCTAAGGGAAAGATTAAGATTAAGTTTAAGACCATGTTGGAACAGAGAGCTATAATCGCAATTTTAACTGGGGTCTTTATATCTTGGGTGGAGTAGAAGCCAGAGGCCAAAATTTTAATTAGCATAAATGCCGGCAGCCCCAGGGAGAAAGCCATTAGGCTTTTGCTTGCCATGATAACGTCAAAGTCGTTAAATTGGCCATGCTGCAGAATGGTAGCTAGCAAAGGGCCAGCTAATAGCAGAAGACCGATTGCAGATGGCGGACCAATTAACAGAACACAGCGCAGAGCCCAATCAAGAGCTGCTGAAAACTCTGCTTTAGACTTCGCTGCATGTTTACGCGATAGATGCGGTAGTACCACAATAGCGAGTGCTACGCCAAAGACTCCCAAAGGAAAGTTGGTTAAGCGGTCGGAGTAGTAGAGCCAGGTGATGCTGCCTTCACGCAAAAATGAGGCAAATAGGGTGTCTAGCATGAGGCTGATCTGCGCAACTGAGACCCCTAGAATAGCTGGCACCATTAGCTTTAATACCCGGTTGACGCCTGGGTCACGCCAGCATAGTTGCGGTTTGGGCAGCAGTTTTATATATTTTAAAAATGGCAGTTGCAATAGGAGCTGGAGAATTCCGCCAATAAAAACGCCCCAGGCTAATCCTTCAACTGGATTTTTAAGGTGAGGTGCTAAAAATAGGGCTGCTCCAATCAATGAGAAATTAAGCAGAATTGGTGTTATAGCCGGAATGCTGAAGATGTCATAGCTGTTTAGAATAGAGCCGGCAAAGGCAGTCAATGATATAAGTAGCAAGTATGGAAAGGTGATGCGCAGCATGGCAGATGCAAGGCCAAAGCGGGTTGGGTCATGGATAAAGCCAGGCGCAAAGATCATTACAAAGATTGGGGTAATTAACACTGCAATTGCGGTTACAATAAATAGCGTAAGCCCCAAAGTACCGGCCATACGATTGACGAAGATTTGAGCTTCTTTTTGGCTGCGGTTTTGCCGGTATTCTGATAACACAGGCACAAAGGCTTGTGAAAATGCTCCCTCTGCAAACAGGCGTCGCATAAAGTTGGGGATCTTAAAGGCGACTAAAAAGGCATCAAAACCGGCAGATGCGCCAAAGACATTGGCAAATATTATTTCGCGCGCCAGCCCCACTATGCGGGTTAAGACAGTCATGGAGGCTACAACATAGCCAGATTTTAATAAACTTTTTTTCATCAGGACTCGTTCAATTATTTTTGCATCTATTTTACGCTATTTTACCGAAAACTATAGGAACTACTGTTATATTATTTATAATAGTAGTCAGGTGAATAGTCGTCAGGTGTTAAGAGGAATCTTTATATGTCAGCTAATTCTGAAAAAGTTAGTAATTATATTCGTGAACTATTGCAACTGGGAAAGGTAACTGACTTAGCTGTGAGGTTGGCTCCAGATCATAGTGTCAGCCAGGCCGCTATTCCGCGCGGCTTTACCAAAGCCAGTATGCAAAGTAGGCTTGATCTATTGGATATAAGGCAAGAGCATAAGGCCGATATTACTGATGCAGACTATCAGGTTTATTCCCATAATATTGAAAACTATATTGGCACGATTAAGGTTCCGGTAGGTATCGCAGGTCCTTTAAGGGTAAATGGTTTATTTGCCAAGGGTGATTATCTGGTTCCTTTAGCCACTACAGAGGCAGCTTTAGTCTTTTCCTATAGTCGCGGTGCAAATCTTATAACCGCAGCAGGTGGCTGTAGTTCTACATTGGTTGCTGAAGGAGTAAGTAGAGCGCCAGGCTTTGTTTTTGACAATATTGTTGAAGCTGGTCAGTTTGTTTTCTGGGTGCTGCAACAAACTGAGGTTTTTAAGCAGGAGGCAGCGAAGACGACCAAGCATGGAAAATTAGTTGATGTTAAGTTGGCTATTGAGGGCAACCATGTCTATCTTAATCTGGAATATTATACTGCTGATGCTTCCGGGCAAAATATGGCAACCATAGCCAGCGAACAAATTTGTGATTATATTAAGCAACATAGTCCGGTTAAGCCAAATTATAGCTTTATCGAAGCTAATCTTTCTGGTGATAAAAAAGCCAGTTTTCAATCATTTCAATCTGTGCGAGGGAAAAAGGTAACAACTGAAATTGTTATTCCTAGTCAGCTGGTTAAGAAATTTTTGCGGACTACTGCGCGCAGAATGGAAGAGTATTGGCGTATCTCAGCTATTGGTGGTTCACTAACTGGAACCATTGGTATGCAGGGTCACTATGCAAATGGTTTGGCCGCAGTATATATGGCATGTGGTCAAGATGTGGCTTGTGTTTCTGAATCAGCAGTTGGCATAACTAGATTGGAGATGACTGAGAATGGTGATCTCTATGCAGCTGTTACCTTGCCTAATTTAATGGTGGGTACCGTAGGTGGTGGTACGGGTTTGCCAAGTCAAAGGGCCTGTTTAGAGATAATGGGTTTGTATGGTAATGATAAGGCGCGCGCTTTTGCTGAGGTTTGTAGTGCTTTGTGTTTGGCGGGTGAGCTCTCTATTATGGGGGCTTTGTGTGCGGGAGATTTTTCTAAGGCCCATAAGGTGCTGGCACGATTAAGGAGATAATTGATGGGTAAAAGTTATATTTCACGTTTATGGCAATATCAAAAAGAGCGTTTTCCGTTAGCGCAACACGGACCGTTAATTGCTATTTTTGCATTTTCATCAGCTTCCTATTCGCGGATGTGCCGGGGTGATTCGGGCTTTATCTCAATATGGTATTTTGTAATAGGCGCGCTTACTGCAATGCTGTTATTTGCGTTGTTACGTATATCTGACGAGTACAAAGATTTTGATGATGATAGCAAATATCGGCCCTATCGCGCAGTGCCACGAGGTTTAGTCTCTCTAACTGAATTGGGTTGGTTAGGCGTAGGAATATTAATTTTCTTGATTGCTATTAATGCGATAGTTATGCCGCGCATGCTGATACCATTTTTTATTGTAATCATATTTATGAGCTTGATGGGGAAAGAGTTTTTTATTTCGCGTTGGTTAAAACGACACCCTTTGACCTATATGGCTTCGCAT
>JAGLXC010000066.1 GCA_023133095.1 Gammaproteobacteria bacterium
GAGTTAAAGTATAATCTTGATGCTGTACATTAACATAACTTGCATTTACCATCTCATAGATAGAGTCTAAAAAACTTAATGCACTAAACACTAATGCGGTTGCAATAATGCATGCAATAATAGTCACTAAACTTCGAAAGCGATTGCGAAATATAGAGCGCATAACCATCTTGCCTTGAAAAGATAACCGACGCCAAAAAACAGTAACCCGCTCGATTATTATATGTGATCCCAATTCTGGAACCGGAGGTCGCATAGCTGCAGCTGGCAATAACTGAGTTGCCTTATAGGCACCTGAAACAGCACCTAATAAAGCACTAACTATGCTTAAACCAAGGCCAAACAACATTATATCAATATAGATATGTGCATACATATTGGGTATAGCAAAATAGGCTTTATATTGCGCTAACATTAAATATTGCAGACCATAACCAAATATATCTCCGAGCACTCCACCAATAAGGCCAATAACTAAACCATAGCTCAAATAGTGCCACAATACTGTAAAGTTGCTATAGCCTAAAGATTTTAAGGTACCTACAATGATACGTTGTTGTGCCACTAAACGGCTCAGCATTACATTTAAAACTAAAATTGCCACCATCAAAAACATAGTAGGTAATAGCGTCGTAGATTTTTTCACATTCACTAATTCATCATGCAAAACCTGCACTGAGATATCATCCTGCTGCGCCGTTTGCAACGCTACACCATAGTTATCTAATTTATCTGACAATAAAGTCATGGTGTTTTTAAGGGCAATTGAAGATCGATCGTAGGTTAAGCCTAACAATTGATTAAAGCTACCTTTAAGATTAGCTGCTTGTTGCAAAAAATTTCGTGGTAAAAAAATAGCTGCATAATTTTTCGGGTCAGGAATAATGCTACCTGGTGCTAAAAGTACTGCGAATTCAGGCGCAGACGCAATTCCTATCACCAAAAGATTATGCTCTTTATCAGGAAGCCTTACCTTGACGTGATCACCTATCTTTAGGCCTAGAGCTTCTGCGAACTGCTGCTCTAAAATAACCTCATTCGCATATGCACTAGAAAACCAAGTGCCTCTGATAAGCTTAACATTGCTGATCACATCATGTCTTGGCACTGGCAATGAGACAGCAACTCCAGGAATCAAGCGGTTATTGTCTGTTGGCAGCCGTAGCATGATATCTGTTTTTATGCGGGTACGTAACTGTAGTACATTAGGAATATCATTAAGACCACTTGTAGCAGTTATTGGAGCACGTTTTAGATCAATTGCAAAATCAGCCAAATTATAATTATTATAATAGGCATTTCTGGCACCATCTAAATCACGATATACACCAGCCATGCCAATGTAATTACCGACACCCACAGTTAAAACCAAAACCAACGCCAGCAGCGTGCCTCGCCGCTGCCATAGATCACGCCATAATTTTGGTGCTAAAACAAACATCACTGCTTAACCTAAATAATAGGGGACGTTCTTAAATCGGGGACACTCTTGAACACATTATATTTAAAGTATGTCCCCAATTTAAGAACGTCCCCTACTAGTCCCCTACGTTAATTTTTCAATTCTGCCATCTCTTAAGGTAATAACCCGATCACCCAGCTCTGCTATCTTTTCATTATGGGTAATCAAGACTACATTTTTATGCAGATCTCTGCAGATATTTTGTAATAGGTCTAAAACAGAACCGCCTGTTTTACTATCTAATGCTCCGGTTGGCTCATCACATAATAGTATCTCTGGATTACTTGCTAAAGCTCTGGCAATCGCAACCCGTTGTTGTTGGCCGCCACTCATTTGGGCTGGAAAATGGTCTTTATACTCTTTTAACTCTACTAGCTCCAAAGCTTTTAATGCGGACATAGGCTGCTCCGCAATTTCAGTTGCAACAGCCACATTTTCTAATGCAGTTAGGGTTGGTAATAAATTATAAAACTGAAACACAAAGCCAATTTGATTCCGACGGTATAAAGTCAAGGCACGATTGGAGGCTTTAGCCAGATCTTGTTCTGCAAACAAAACTCTACCCTCAGTTGGCTGATCCATCCCGCCTAAAATGTTCAGAAGGGTAGTTTTTCCAGAGCCACTGGGTCCTAAAATAATTAAAAACTCACCTTTATTAATTGTTAAGTCTATGTTATTGAGCGCATATAACTTGCCCTCACCCATAGGATATATTTTACTTACACTTTGTAAGGTTAAAAGAGGTTCATTTTGCATGCGCTACTTCATTAATTACACTTTTCAATGCAGTTGAACATAAAAAGGCTACTCCTGCTAACAAAATAATGGTAGCCCCGGTTGGCAAATTCGTTATATAAGATAAACTTAATCCTACAGCCGTAAAAACTGCGCCTAATATTATTGATACAAGCATCATCTTAGCAATTGAGCTAACATATTGACGTGCAATAGCTGCTGGAATTGTTAACAGCGCCATTACTAAAATTAGACCTACTACTTGAATTAAACTAACAACAGCCAAAGCCATTAAACATAATAGCAAAAGATAATAAAACTTAACTGGTAAACCACGTAACCTGGCAAATTCTGCATCAAAGCATACCGCTAAAAACTGCTTATACAGACAAAAAACTGTAACAATAATTACTAGATCCAGCGCTAATAATAGATAAAGATCTGTAGATGAAATAAATAAAATATTACCAAACAGATAGCTCATTAAATCCACATTATAACCTGGCGTTTTAGTAATGAAAATTATCCCAACCGCCATTCCCAATGCCCATAATACGCTGATAATAGTATCCTCATATTTTTTAGCACTGATACTTACCCAGCCAATGATCAATGCTGCTATTAACGCCGCAATAAGAGCACCGACAATAGGATCTCCGCCTAAAAAATAGGCAATTCCAAGTCCAGCTAAAACAGTATGCGCAATTCCGCCTGAAATATAGCTAATCTTTTTCACCACTACAAATGGACCAATAATTCCACAAGCAATGCTCGCTAAGATTCCGCCAATTAATGCATAGTGTAAAAAACTCATATCGTCCTATCCTGATTATGCTGTATCATTCGAACTGGAATCTCATATAGCTGCTCCATTAGTTCTGGAGTTAAACTGGTGGTTGGATGGCAAATTAAGGTCTTGTTGAGACAGACTACTCGTTTAATATAGCGCGAAATAAAACCAATATCATGCGATACTAACAAAATAGTAACCTCCTTGTTAATCTCTTTTAAAAGATCAAAAATATTCTGCTCTGCATGCATATCAATACTAGCTGTTGGTTCGTCAAGCAAAAGTAATTTGGGTGCTGAAATCAAAGCTCTGGCAATCATTACTCGCTGCAACTCACCGCCTGATAGTGCATCAATAGTTTTGTTAGCTAAATGCTCTATTGCTAATTGCTGGAGTATTTTATCTAATGGACTCTTAGCTCCTCCACTACAGCCCAATCGCCCCATTAACACCACATCTTTTACTTTAATAGGAAAATCACGCTTAAAAGTTGAAAATTGTGCAACATAGCCTATATCACGCGATGCTTGCTTAGGAGTTTTATCCAATACTGTTAATTTGCCAGAGTTAGGAATTAGTAGCCCCAAAATTAATTTTAATAGTGTCGTTTTACCACCGCCATTTGGTCCGACAACACCCAAAAACTCACCTTGCTTTACTGTAAGGTTAACTTTATCTAAAGCAATCTGCCTATCTTGATATTGAAAACTAACATCTTCTAATCTAATAATGCTATCCATTATTGTACCAACACCTCAGCAAATCTATCTGCTACTTTATGCATATTTGTTAAATAGTCCTCTGCCAAAGGATCTAATACAATTAACTTGCCATCTATAGTATGAGCTATCATCTCCGCTTGCTTTTCACTAAATTGTGGTTGCACTACAACAGCCTTAAGATGTCTTGATTTTGCATTTGTTATAATTGCAGCCAAATCTTTTGGCCCAGGCTCTTTGCCATCTTTTTTAATAGCAATCTGCTCTAAACCATAGCGCGCCGCAAAATAGCCCCAGGCAGGATGAAACACCAAAAAAGCCCGCTGTTGCTTTGTAACTGAAGTCAGCTTTCGCTTAATATATCTATCTGATTCAGTTAGCTGCGCTATAAAAGCTGTGCAATTTTTAGCATAGAATTCTCTATCTTTAGGGTCAATTTTGCTCAAAGAATCGCGAATTGTTTTAGCCATTTGCATAACTAATATCGGATCAGTCCAAACATGTGGATCTGAACCATTGGCTAATTTGCGCAATGAAATATCTCTTCTTAGATCAATAATCTGTAAATCAGAATTTAACTGCACTATATTTGGCAGCCAAACTGATTCAAATGGTACACCAATTCGATAGTAGATTTGTGCCGTACGCAACTTTTTCAGCTGCTTAGGTGTAGGAGCATAGGTTTCTGGACTTTGACCAGGTGTTACCATTACTGACACTGCTACTTTGTCACCACCAACACGCTCAACAAAATATTTCATTGGTAAAACACTGACAAAAACATTAATTGGTTTGCTACTATTTTGTGCCAAACAAGTAAATGGCAATAACAAGGCCAAACAAAGGCAAAGAGTCTTTTTATACATATGCAAGCCTATTCTCCAATAATCTTAACTAACACTCTTTTTTTGCGCCTACCATCAAACTCGCCGTAAAAAATCTGCTCCCAGGTACCAAAATCTAGGTGCCCCTCTGTGATTGCTACCATAACTTCACGTCCCATAACCTGGCGTTTAATATGGGCATCAGCATTATCTTCTCCAGTATCATTATGGCGATATTGGGAGATAGGCGCATGTGGCACCATCTTTTCTAACCAATCTTTGTAGTCTTGATGCAAACCAGATTCATGATCATTAATAAAGACAGAAGCAGTAATATGCATTGGGTTAACCAGCAACAGCCCTTCTGTGATGCCACTTTCATGTAAACAAGCCTCTACTTCAGAAGTAATATTAATAAATGCCATCCGCTCTGGAATGTTGAACCAGAGCTCCTTACGATATGATTTCATATGATTCTCCTCAAAATATACCTTTATATTTTAACCCCTCTCAACAATGATAGCCAATCAAATAGAAATAGAATATTTCGCTTGACAGGAGAATTATTTTCTCTATCATTGATAATAGTTACTATTCTTAAATTTGATGTTAACTTATGAATACAAAACAACGCAATATTATTTTAGAAAAGCTAAAGCAGCTTAAAACCCATCCAACCGCAGATGAGATCTACGCTATTGTCCGAACAAAATTGCCTAATATCAGCCTTGGGACGGTATATCGCAATCTAAAGCAGCTGGCTGAAAATGGTACAATTCTACAACTAGGGCAAGCAGGGCAACAGAAAAGATTTGATGCTGATTTAAGCAAACACTATCACTTTGTTTGCCAAAAATGCCATAAAATCTATGATCTGCCGGCTCAAAAAATAGCAGACCTAAAACAGATCCCGAATTATATCGAACAACATGCAATTTGCGGTTATAATCTAGACTTTTATGGCATATGTTTTACTTGTAACACAAAGGAGAAGCTATTATGACTGAACTTAATAAAATCTATAAATGTAACATTTGCGGCAATATCGTCCAGGTTTTGCATGCCGGCTCCGAAGCCCTGGTATGCTGCAATAAACCAATGGAACAACTGCCGGAACAGACAGCAGACGCTGCCACTGAAAAACACGTTCCGGTTATCACTAAGACTAAAACTGGATTTGAAGTGGTAGTTGGCTCTATCCCCCACCCTATGCAAGAGCAACACTACATTGAGTGGATAGAACTAATTGCAGATGGTCGTAGTTACCGCCAACATTTAAACCCAGGCGATGAAGCTAAAGCCACTTTCTGCATCAAAGCAGAAACAGTTTCAGCGCGAGAATATTGCAATATCCATGGCTTATGGAGAGAAAATTTATGATAAATGAGAAAATGGTTGCCGCCTTGAATGAACAGATCAACTATGAGATCTACTCAGCTCACATATATTTGGCCATGAGCTCCAATTTTTCCAGCAAAAACTTACCTGGCTTTGCCAACTGGATGCGAATTCAATATGAAGAGGAGCTGATGCATGCAATGAAAATCTTCGATTATGTGATTAATCGTGATGGAAAATCTGTGATAGCTACAATACCACAACCAGCTGCAAGCTGGGATTCACCAATAGCAGCTTTTAGCGATGCCCTGGAACACGAACAAAAGGTAACTGCCAGAATCTATGACCTGGTTAACTTAGCCTCTGAATTAAAAGATCATGCAACCTACTCATTTTTACAATGGTTTGTTGATGAACAGGTAGAGGAAGAGGCGCAAACTGCAGAGATAATCGGCCAACTAGATTTGGTTAAAGATCATTCAGCCAGCTTATTAATGCTAGATAAAGAACTAAGAGGTAGAACTTTAAATGAACAGCCATCAAGCAATTAAAATTAGCGATCGCGTCTACTGGGTTGGAGCCATCGATTGGGAACTGCGTGATTTTCATGGCTATAGTACCTCACGCGGCACCACCTATAATGCCTATCTAGTGCTTGGCAGCAATCCAATTTTAATTGATACAGTAAAAGCGCCCTTTTGGGACGAGATGCTAGCTCGAATCAGCTCTATAATTGATCCAACCAAAATCGATTACATCATCTCTAATCATGCAGAGATGGATCACTCCGGTTGTCTGGAACGCGCGATAGAAACATTTAAACCTAAACAGGTATTTGCCTCTAAAATGGGGATAAAGGCTCTAGAAGATCACTTTCATTTTAACCATTCAATTACTGAACTACCAAACAAGGAGTCGCTTACATTAGGTGATGCTAACTTTACCTTCTTAGAGACCAGAATGCTACATTGGCCCGATAGCATGTTTACCTATTTTGCCAATGATGGAATTCTATTTTCTCAAGATGGCTTCGGCATGCATTTAGCTACGAGTAAAATTTTCGCAGATCAAAATGATCCAGCTATTTTACGCCATGAAGCAGCAAAATATTATGCTAATATTCTGCTGCCCTACTCTAACTTTGTTACTAGATTATTAGCACAATTTCCCAGCTTTAATTTAGATGTAAAAATGATAGCGCCTGACCATGGTCCTATTTGGCGCAACCCAAATGACATTAATACCATTTTAAATTGGTGGTCAAATTGGGCAGCCCAAAAATTTTATCCTAAAGCTGTAATTGCCTACGACACAATGTGGCAAAGCACAGCTAAAATGGCACACAGTATTGCTGATGGCCTGTTAGCTGAAAATATTGAGGTAAAAGTAATGCCTCTTTCCGGTTCACACAGAAGCGACATTATAGCTGAACTCTTAGAAGCAGGTGCCTTTATTGTTGGATCACCCACAATCAATCAACAACTATTTCCAACTGTTGCAGCTATGTTATGCTATTTTAAAGGACTAAAACCGCAGAACCTAATCGGACAGGTGTTTGGCTCTTATGGTTGGGGTGCTGAAGCAATTAAACTGCTCCAGGATGAACTTAAGACTATGCAAATAGAGTTAGTTGAGAATCCTGTCAGCGTTAAATATGTACCAACAGCCGAAGTATTAACAAATTGCCGTGATTTAGGTATTAATATCGCTAAACAGTTAACTGCAAAATTGGAGAAGTAGCGTATTATGAATAAGTGCATTGATATAAACTGTCTTTTTAAAGTCCAATATGGCCTCTATATTGTAAGCTCAACCCTAGATAACAAATTAAATGGCCAAATTGCGACTACAGTAATGCAAATTACTAATTGTCCAATTAAATTCAGTATCTGCTTATCAAAAAACACCTTAACCCATGAGATGATTAGCAAAAGTAAAGTTTTTGCTGCTTCCGTTTTAAGTCAAAACGCGCCTATGGCTTTCATTGGCAAATTTGGTTTTAAATCTGGTCGCGAGCTTGATAAATATAAAAATACTAAATTTGAACAAAATATTACCGGCTGCCCCTTAACTTTAGATTACAGCTTAGCTGTATTAGAGGGTAAAGTTAGCCAAACTTTAGATCTTAACACTCATACTATTTTTGTAGGCGATTTGCTAAGTGCTAAACGAATTGCAACTGGAACTGCTATGACCTATGAGTATTACTACACGGTAATTAAAGGTAAATCACCGGAAAACGCACCAACGTATGTGAAATAATTTTATAACTTAAAATAGGAGAAAATCATGAAAAAATATATTTGCGATGTCTGCGGTTATATCTATGACCCAGAAATAGGCGATCCAGATAGCAACATAGAAGCTGGAACAGCTTTTAAAGACATACCTGAAGATTGGGTTTGCCCAGTCTGTGGTGTTGGCAAAAACGACTTTTCAGTTGTGGAGGAGTAACAGATGGAATTAAAAGGATCACAAACCGAAAAAAATCTCTTAACAGCGTTTGCAGGCGAATCCCAAGCCCGCAATCGCTATACTTACTTTGCTAATAGAGCTAAAAAAGATGGCTTAGTGCAAATTTCGCTTATCTTTGAGGAGACTGCAAATCAAGAACGCGAACATGCTAAACGCCTATTTAAATTCTTACAAGGCGGTGAAGTAGAGATTAGCGCGGCTTTTCC
>JAGLXC010000067.1 GCA_023133095.1 Gammaproteobacteria bacterium
GTATTGATGATTATGGTGATGTTTATGGTACCTTCTATGCCGTCACTGGAGATGGTTTTAGCTATAAAGAGTTGAAAGATTATACTGATTTTCTAAAACAGGAGCTCTCTTTAGTTCCTGGTGTTGCCAAAGTTGAGCTGGTAGGTAATCGCCAGGAGGCAATTTTTGTTGATATATCCCGAACTCGGATGTCCCAATTAGGCATCTCATTGACCCAAATTTACCAAACCTTAGCAGCTCAAAATCTTGTTTCCACAAGTGGTAGTGTTAGAGTTGGCGATGAATATATCAGGATCACCCCTACTGGCAAAATTGATAGTGTTGCGGCTATTGGTGATCTTTTAATTCACAGCACTAAATCTAAAAAATTATTGCATCTAGATGATGTTGCAACTATTACTCGGGGCTATGAAGAGGTTCCGCATAATCTAATATTTTATGATGGTAAGCCAGCTATAGGCGTTGGAATCTCGATTGTATCAGGCGGCAATGTCGTGAAAATTGGTCAGGCAGTTGACCAAAAATTGGCGCAGCTGCAAAAACTAATCCCTATTGGCATTAATATAAATTCAGTTTATGAGCAGCCCAAGCTAGTACAGCAATCTGTCCAGAGCTTTGTTGTGAGTTTACTAGAGGCTTTAGCCATTGTTTTTGCAGTTTTGCTGCTATTCATGGGATTGCGCTCTGGAATGATTATTTCCGCTATTTTGATGCTTACCATTCTCGGTACCCTGCTTTTGATGTATGTGTTTCATATTGATCTGCAGCGAATCTCCTTAGGCGCGCTAATCATTGCTCTGGGCATGCTGGTTGATAATGCCATTGTTGTAACTGAAAGCATTTTAATGAAGGTTCAAGCTGGCATAGATAAACTTGTGGCTGCCCGCGATGTGGTCAAACAGACCTCATGGCCGCTATTTGGTGCAACCATTGTAGGAATTCTTGCCTTTGCTCCAATCAGTTTATCGCAAGACAGCACCGGCGAATATACTCGTTCACTATTTTATGTTATCTCCATCTCGCTCTTGTTAAGCTGGCTCTTCGCGGTCATGATAGCACCGCTTTTCTGCCACCTATTTTTGCCGTCAAAGTCCAAAACAGAAGCCGCTAACGCTGAATCACAGCTGTATAATGGCGCATTCTATCGCTGCTATAAAAAATTCTTAATAGCCTGCTTACATAAACGTTGGTTAGTTATAATTGTAATGATAGTCCTGCTTGGCTCTGCTGTTTTAGGATTCAAGCATGTGAAACAAAGTTTTTTCCCCAATGCAACAACTCCCATATTTTATGTTGACTATTGGCGCCCTCAAGGTAGCGATATCCGCGCTACCAATCGAGACATGCTTAAAATTGATAAATATATCAAAGGCCTTCCAGGCGTTGACGCTGTGACCGGAATAGTTGGCCAGGGCGCTATGCGCTTTATGCTAGTTTATAAACCAGAAAATGCGAATAGTAGCTACGGCCAATTTGTCGTTAAAGTTGGCGATTATCACCAAATTAATGCGTTGGGCCAACAAATTCTAGAATATTTAACCAATAATTACCCTAACTCAGAGCCTAGAATAAAACGGGTAATGTTAGGTACTGGCGGTGACGCTAAAATTGAGGTGCGTTTTAGTGGACCAGATGCCAATGAGCTCCGCCACTTATCCAGCGAGGCCCAGGCAATTATGCGGCAAAATTCTAATACTATAGAGATCCGCGATGACTGGCGTCAGCGAGTCAAAGTAATTGAACCGGTATTTTCCCAAATGCAGGCTCGCCTTACCGGGATAACCCGTGCTGATCTAGCAACCGCATTAGATACTGCTTTTGCTGGTAAAGCAGTTGGGGTTTATCGTGATGGTGACACCCTAATCCCTATTGTTTCCCGGCCACCTGATAACGAGCGCTTAAATATAGCCAACATTGATGATCTCCAAATTTGGAGCCCCCTACTCTCAAAAACTGTACCTATTGGTCAGATAGTTTCTAAATTTAACACCAATTGGGAAGATTCATTGCTAGCCAAACGCGACCGCAAATTGACGATTACAGTATCTTGTAATCCAGTTAACGGGATGCTTGCGAGCAAACTATTTAAGCAATTAAAACCAAAAATTGAGGCAATAAAAACACCTGCTGGTTATGAAATGCAATGGGGTGGAGAATATGAAGACTCCCATGATGCGCAAGCGGCACTAGCGCAAAAGCTACCTATAGGGTTTTTAGCAATGTTTCTTGTAGTAGTACTGCTCTTTAACAGCATACGCCAACCACTTATTATCTGGTTGTGTGTGCCATTAGCCTTAATTGGTGTGACAGCTGGCCTCTTGATTACTAATGTTGAATTTGGATTCATGGCTCTACTTGGCTTTTTAAGCCTTTCTGGCATGTTAATTAAAAACGCTATTGTTTTAGTGGATCAAATCGACTTTGATATCAAAGCAGGAAAACAGCCATGGCAAGCAATTATCGACTCCTCTTTAAGTCGTATGCGACCAGTTATGTTAGCTGCTATAACGACAGTCTTAGGCATGATACCGCTGTTGTTTGATATCTTCTTTGCTAATATGGCAGTAACCATTATGTTTGGGCTGACCTTTGCCACGATATTGACGCTAGTTGTAGTACCGGTGCTATATGCAATCTTATTTAAAGTTAGGCCAAAAAATGTTTAATTGTCCTCATAAAACTCAATCGTGAAGGGTATTCTATTCTAGAAAATAACGATAATTAACCTTGCAAACCTTTTGAATCCGTTTGGCAATATTCTTACCAATGGGCCGCTTACCGCTCTCCATCTTAGAAAGGTCAGCTTGAGTTACCTTTATCTTTTTTGCAAATTGAATTTGGTTGAGCTCTGCTTGGTGGCGTACTGCCTTTAAAAAGGCTCCAGCATTGCCATACTGCTCCCATAATTCACTGATAGATAACTTACGAACTTCTTTATATTTATCAGCTAACTCTTTGGGAATATTATAAATTTCATCGCCAACAACAAAGCGCAGGATTACTTTAGCTGGCTTTTTTTCTATTATTTGTTGCTGCTGGCTGTTATCGCTAATTTTGTCCATAGCACTAATGTCAAAGAATAAAAAAGCCTGGGAGCAAAGATTATAATGCGGCAAATTTAGGCTTTTGCCTCCTTGCTTGCCTCTGAAACTTCCTGTTTCAGGCTATACCTTTTAGGTATAGATCCGCATCATAATCACTACATTCCCAGGCTTCTCTCCCCTAACACTCACTCTCTAAAACCTTTATCAATCTAACTTGAAAACCATTATATAGCATTTTTTGCTATATGGCAAATAATACTATAATTATTTTCAATTCCCTCCCTTTCCTTTCAAAATGAACATAAGAGCAGATAAAACAAGGGCTGTAAGCCGCCATGAATCAGATTGCTATAACAATTACTATAAAATGCTTAGGCTAAAAGCAGCAAAAGAGCTATTATTGTATAGTCTATACTCAAAGCGATTGGGTTTTAGGCAAGGCGTCAAACTCATGAGCAACTGGAGTTTATATATAATAAATGAGGATTGTGAATGAATGCAGACAACACAGCATAAAATTCAATCGCGAAGAGTATATTTTTTAATTTTTCGGAGAATAACCATGAATAAATATATCATAATATGCCTTACCCTACTTCTTGCGTTACCGCAACTTTGCGTTGCTGCAAATCCAATACCACAAAGCGCACAAACAACCGCTGTAGCAATGCAAAATCCAAACAATGGAATGCTCACTATGATGCAGGCACTAGAAAAAGTACAAGCAGCAGGCTACAGCTCAATCTATGAAGCAGAATTCGATGATGGTCGTTACAAGGTCAAAGCGCTAGATTCAAAAGGACATAAAGTAAAACTGTATGTTAATCCAGTTACTGGCGCCATTAATGTTGATAGGGATTGATTCTAACACCCTCTTGATTGTGGGCGCCCGCAAGGGGCGCCCCTACATTACATTACCTCTTTAATAAAAAGCCACTAATTTTTTTACTGCCTGATCAACATATTCGTCTTTGTCATAAAGATCAGTATGGTTCGCTCCTTCAACCACAAACAGCTCTTTGGCTCCATGGGCAACTTTATATGCATCCTCACTCTCATAAGCAGATTTTGCATTTGCTATTGTTTAAGGATATTTTTTTCTTACGCTTGAGGCAATGGGATTGCCTTTGGTGCAAAACCTACCTCTTCAGCGGGTGCAGCAGGTGGCTTATTATGTCGAAAAATACCAATTGCATTAACAACAGCAACACACCGCGAATATGAATCATTGCTATGTATTCCTTCCTCTGTTGCCTCTGTTGCTTTTATTACTTGCGCAACTCGCAATACATCAAAACGATCAGCATTTGTATTATCAGCAGACTTTCCTTTACCCATATAATACATACTTAAATTCATGCATTTTTCCTGAATATGAAATTTGTCGATCGCTTTCTGACACCCACGCTTTGCTGCTTGATTATACCAATATGCAGCTTTCTGATCATCATGCTCTACACCTTCTGCTTTTTCATAACATTCTCCTAAAGAAAATTGCGCCTCTGCACAACCCTGTTCTGCTGTTTGATTAAGCCTCTTTACTATTTGCTGCCCAGCATCGACTGTATGATGTTCTTCTAAATGCTCTATTAAATATTTCGCTAAATACATTTGCGCAGCCAAAGCACCCGCATCTGCTTCTTTTTCCATTATAGTTATAAAAGATGCTTTTAACTCCATCTCTAAACTATAATTATACGGATTAGCATCCACATCAAATCCCATTTTCTGGTAGATAGGTACATTTCTGTGCTGCTCAAACCAATGCTCTGCTGTATCACTTTGATAGCCACGACTAGCATAATAATCTTTTAAACCTCTTATTATTACGTCTTCCTTTAACTTAGACTGAGCCTTTTCCATCCCCTGATTCGCTGCTTGCTCATACCAGTATGCTGCTCGCGTCATATCAACCGTTAGACCATTTCTTACCCCGCATCCTTCATAAAGAGCCCCTGCCATAAATTGTGATATCACATGTCCATCCATCGCAGCGGCTTCATACCAGCGTAATGCTTCCTGGGCATTTGGCTCTGCCCCATAAAGACCATTTAAAAAAACATTCCCTAACCTCCATTTCGCGTTTATATCTCCCTCGCCTGCTTCCGATTGGAGCAATTGTAACTCAGTCATTTTAATCACCTCATATTTTTTTATAGATCATATCAGTATAGTTTAGGTATATTAAAATAACCTTAACACTACTCAAAACTTGTAACTATTCAACCACTATTTTTAAGTTTTTGTTCAATTTGTGTACGGACAGTTATAATTATCCTTATACAATTCATTGGGACGTAGAGATAACCTGCTGTACATTAATTCCACGAATGGTTGGGCTCTGCAAGCACTCTTTTAGATATTTAATTAAGGGATAATCAATGACTTTATAGCCATGTTCTTTTGTGGATGAGGCCTCTCTAAACATTAATCCCTCTTTGGTACGAATAGCAAAGCCAAGGTGCGATACATTTAGATGAGTGCCAATAGTCTGCGTCAAATCCCAATTGGGTCTTACGATTTCAATAATTGCACCTGAAGGAATCTGGTTAAAAAGGTATAAATTTGGTTTATCATTTTTATCAAATAGCTTGTCGAGCGGTAAATATGCTATACGACTCTCTTGTGCTTTTACCTCGTTAGCTAAAGTGTGCAACTGATACAGAAGAACTTTCTCTGTAACTGGTGGAAGCCTACTAAAACGCTTAATCCGCGCAACTGTAGCCACCTTATACCAGTTTGGTTTATCAAT
>JAGLXC010000068.1 GCA_023133095.1 Gammaproteobacteria bacterium
CTCAGCTATAGCTGTTAAAGCAATAGAATGGCCTCTTTTACCCCTGATTTTTCTAGTAATATCTTTAAGATATCCGTTTAATTTATTGTTTTTATTCCAATCAACACTAGTAAAATGGTTGCGGGAAAAATAGGATGTTTCGCCATCTTTATAACGAATTCTCACTATATTGCGCCTAAATTCAATAATGTTTTTTGATTCTGCTAATGCTAATACGGTACTAACAAAGGTTTGGCAATCAAACACATCTGTGCGATATAACGGGCTTTGATCAAATGTTGCCATCTCTCCTTCGCCCAATGCTCCTATATGATAAGGTGCGCCTAAAAAGAATCCACTATCAACTATAACCCGTTTAGTAATATCAGGATCTGTTGTAGCAGGCGTACTATCATAGAGCTTTGTGATCTCATCATCATATTTCTGCATTTGATAGTACGGAATAATTTGCATCACACCGCCTGGCCTTATTAACAAACATAAAGCAAGCAATAAGAGCAATCTAGCAACTGACATGCTTCTGCCTATTAATCATAAATCTAATAGCCTCAAACCCAAACATACTAAATAGCGCTAATCCAAAACAGATAGCGATATCTAGAGCAGATAATGCCGCAAAGTGGAAGATGTTCTGTAAAAACGGTACATATAAAACCAATCCCAAAAATACTAAGGCTCCGCTTAAGATCCAACGCAAGGCTGGATTAGGGGTAAAGATGTTCTTAAATACGCTGCGTGACCAAGAACGATTGGCAAATATCAAACCAAGATTTGCCAGAACCATAGTGGCAAAAGAAAAAGCTCTAGTTGTGGTACCAGCATAACCAAAATAGTGCCCCAGTCCAAAAGCAATCAATACAACTACCAACACTACTCCGCCTTGCAACAAACTGGCGGTTAAGATCTGTTTATTAAATAGTGAATCCCGGGCTGAACGCGGCTGCCGCTGCATAAGATCAGCCTCTCCTGCCTCTGCTTCAAATACAATTGAGCAGGCAGGATCAATAATCAACTCCAGAAATACTATATGAACCGGAAATAGTATTAACGGCCATTTAAATATCACAGGTAGCAAGGACATACCTATAATAGGAATATGCACTGCAAAGGTAAATGTCATAGCTTTTCTAATATTGTCAAATATCCTACGGCCTAAGCTAACTGACTGCACAATGGAGGAAAAATCATCCTTTAACAAAACTAGATCTGATGCTTCACGCGCTACATCAGTGCCCCGCTCGCCCATAGCAATTCCAATATGCGCGGCTTTCAGAGCTGGCGCGTCGTTTACCCCGTCTCCTGTCATGGCGACTGTTTCACCCCTTGCTTTTAAGGCATTTACAATTCGCAATTTTTGTTCTGGTACAATCCGAGCAAAAATATTGACCGAGCTAATACGTCGTTCTAGCTCATGATCGCTCATTTCCGCCAACTCAAATCCTGTTATAACCTCATCTCCGCTCAAGCCAATTTTTCCTGCAATATTGCGGGCAGTTTCTGCATAATCACCTGTAATCATAATGACTCTTATGCCTGCGCTTTTGCATTTTTGAATCGCAGCTGGAACCGTGGTTCTCACTGGATCAGCCAAACCGATTAAGCCAACAAATTCAAAATTAAAATCATGCTGTTCATTAGGTAATGCCTCTTCTGCAAATCCAGCTTTAGCCACTCCCAAAACTCGCAAACCCTCGCTTGCCATAGTTCGCACACGTTTAAACAGCTCATCACTTTCATCAGAAGATAAATGACACAAATCAAATATTGCTTCAGGCGCACCTTTAGCCGCAATTATAAAGCCATCATCATTTTCTTCTGGCGCCTGCCATACATGTGACAAGGCAAACAGGTCTTTAGAAAGTGGATACTCATGGATTAACTTCCAATCTTTATGTAAATGCTTAGTGCCATCTAAATATCTATCTCCTAGCATTTTGATAGCTTTTTCCATTGGATCAAACGGATCACGCTGACTCGCTAACATACTATATTCCATTAAACCATGAAATTTTGAAGGTAAATTTTGTTTAGTGCCAGCGCCATTTAAGCTGGCCACATCTAAGAATTCATCACCGGCAAAAACTTTAGCTACCTGCATTTTATTTATGGTTAAAGTTCCAGTTTTATCAACACATAAAACACTGGCCGAGCCTAATGCCTCTATCGCTGGGACTCGCCGCGTTAAGACATTCTCACGCGAAATCCGCCAGGCTCCTAAAGCTAAAAAAGTGGTTAAAATCACCGGGAACTCTTCTGGCAAAACTGCCATAGCCAGGGTGATGCCAGCCAAAATCCCATGCAGCCAATCGCCGCTGTTATAGCCATAAATTAGCGCTACTAACACACAAAATGATAAGCCAATAATAGCTAAGTTACGCACTAACCGCAGGGTCATTTTTTGTAATGCGGTCTTTTCAGATGAGATAGTCTGGAGTGCTTTGCCAATTTTACCTATCTCAGTATTAAGAGCTGTGCCATATACTTCAGCTACTCCATAACCATGTACTACCAGAGTGCTGGCACAAATATTAGCCTTATCAGCTACGAGCTTATTAACTGGCACTGATTCACCAGTTAATAAAGATTCATCAACCGCTAAATTACTAGCAGCAATAAGCTTTGCATCAGCAGGGACATAATCGCCTTCATGCACGATCACAATATCGCCGGACACTACATCACGCCCAGCAATACGCAACTCTTTACCATCACGCAGCACCAAAGCTCGCGGACTAGAAAGGCGCCGCAATTCATCTAAAGCATGCTCGGTTTTATGCTCCTGATAAAAGGTGATTCCCATAATCACAAACACAAAGCTGACTAAAATCAGAGCTTCGGTTGCATCGCCTAGGATGAAATAGAGTAGTCCGCCAGCAATTAACAATAAAAACATCGGCTCCGCTAGAATCTTAAACGCAATCTCAAAAATACTTCGCTTATGACCGGTTGGTAGTTCATTGTAACCATGCTGCTTAAGACGCTGAGCAGCCTCCTCAGCTGTAAGACCTTTTATTGTTGTTAAATCTATATCCACACTAATTTCTCTTTTTAATTATGGCCAATAGGGCAAAAACATATGGCTCGCCCCTTTAGCAAGATGTAAATGTAACTCTATTGGGTAATAGAGCAAAAAGTTAAATATTAAGAGCCCAAATGCTCCTAGCAGTAACACCATGAATTGATAATTAGGATGCTGTTTTCCATAATGCCATAGCAAGATATTAGCTATATATAATATGATAAAACTAAATGCTGCAATACCAAAATAACCTTGCAGCGCTATTTTTGCGAAATGGTTATAACCTATAAATATCGCTATGCTGATTAAAGCAAGCAGTGGTAACAGCGAACAAAAGCTAAGCAAAAACTGCTTTGCCCTTTGAAAAATATTGCCAGGCTCGATAAACATATAGGCAGCCAATAACGATATAGCTGGCACTATAGACAATAGATAGCGGGCTTTTTTATCCCGCACTAAAGTCAGAGCAACAATTATTAATAAAAACCAAGCAGTAAGATGTAACAAAAATTTAGCTGTCCCTGCTGTTTTATCAAAAGACTGAAAAATATCTCGGCGCTTTTTTATTATTACAATTACTGCAAACAAAACTGTAATTAAATAGTTAGATAGGCCATTGCTAAAATAGAAATAGGCTCTAAAGGAGTGATGACTATGCAAACGTCCGATTGCTTCAGCAGATAAAACCTGCTGCATAAATGCGACTCCGCCCTGGGCATAGGCACCGAGCAGCAATAGACTAAAACCTGCTACTAGCAAAAATCCTGCAAGCAATGAAAAAATAGTTAAAGCCTTCCATCGTTTCTCAACCGCATAATAACTGAAGACCACTCCCGCAGGCATCAGTAGCCCAATTGGACCACGGATAAAAAGCCCAATAAGAAGCATAATCGGAAGCAACCATAACCAGCGCTGCTTGTGCTTTAAACCGGCGGAGTAGACCAGATAAAAGCAAAATACGGTCACAAACATCACATAAACATCAACTGCTAAAAAATGTACTGATTCAGTAAACTTCCAGGTCAACAAAGTAAACAAGGTAGCATACAAGCCCCATTTCCTATCATGCAGCGCCCCTAGCTTATAGGTCATCACCAGGGTTAAAGCCGCCGCAATACAGTATGGAATTCCGATTGAAAAGACAGAGACCTTAGCAAATAGCCCGGAAGCACTATAAATTAATACGGTATTACCAATTGGATAATCAGGATAGGCCCAGGTGCCATGAGCCATAAGCGGGAAATAGCTAAAACCATGGCTAAACATATTATGGGTAAAAGTGACAAACCGGGTGGCATAGCCTGTAATAGCTGGCGTATATTGCCCAAGCAATAACACGATAAAACTAATACAGAAAATAGCTACAACTATCGGTAGATCACTTTTTTTATTGATTGTGTTATCTATCATGTAGCTATTATACAAAAATCCACAAAGATCGATAGAAGAATCAACTTTCAAGTGGAATTGACTGATAGTGGTAAGAACTTCAAAAAAGCACTATAATAGCATCTATAAATTAACCTACAGAGACAAAATTATGCGTTTACCCATTGGTTATGACATATTTCAAAAATTAATTGAGCAGCAGCTTGATTTTATTGATAAAAGCTTATTTATCAAAGAGGTTTTTGAGGATCAAACTGAAATCATATTAATAACCCGTCCCCGACGCTTTGGTAAGACTCTAAATTTATCTATGCTACATCATTTTCTAGCAGCTGAGGCTTTCAAACAATCAACTAAAGGTATGTTTGATGGATTGCAAATAACTACTGTAGATAACGGTAAATATCTAGAACATCAAGGTAAATATCCCGTCATCTTTGTAACTTTTAAAGATGTTAAAGATCATAACTTCGACAATGCCTATGCTTGCTTGAAAAGATTAGTCAGTGATCTATACAGTGAACACAAATATCTGCTTGATAGCGATAAATTAGATAGCGATGATAAAAAACTCTTTAGTGCCATTGTACAGGGCAAAGCTGCAAAAACAGAAATAGAAGATGCGTTTAAAATTCTCAGCAAATATCTGCTGGATCATTTTGGGGTTAAACCCTGGTTATTGATAGATGAATATGATACTCCAATCCAGGCAGCTTATCTGCATGGCTACTATGATGAAATGATAGGTTTCATGCAGGGCTTATTTGGCGCAGCGCTTAAAACCAACCCATATCTATACAAAGCAGTTATTACTGGCATCTTACGTATTTCCAAAGAGAGCCTGTTTTCTGGCTTAAATAACATTGAAG
>JAGLXC010000069.1 GCA_023133095.1 Gammaproteobacteria bacterium
ATTTCTTCGGCTTGACTTGGCTCTGATTGTTGACTATCGATAGCGTCAGCTTTTCTACAATATTTTGCAACCCAGCCATGCAGTGTATTAATATTTACCCCTAGATCTTTTGCCGTTTGCACCATTGTTTGGCCTGAGCTTACTGCTAATTTTGCTGATGACTGCTTAAACTCCAGATCATAATTATTAATCTTACTCATAATAGTTTTCCTCCTATTGGTTCAGTTTAATCTATGTGTCCGGTTTAGTGTAGCCATATCAATATTCTATGAAACCCTACTACAAATTTTTCATTTTGGAATAAATTGTCATGAGACAGGCCCCGAAATTTAGCAAATACACTGATTTTAAGCAAAAAAAGCAGCCAATAAAATTTTAATGGGGTGGCCCTGACCATCTTTTAACCTTTAGTGGACCGAATACTATAATTGATATGGCTAAAGCAAAACCGAACACACAGATTAAACTAAACCATTATTAGTAAGACTAATAATTATGATCTGGAGTTTAAGCAGTCATCAGTAAAATTAGTAGTAAGCTAGAGCCACCCATATCATATAATGTTTCAGGATAAATTATAAAAACTCTCCATCACTACTTCAATAACGGCTTATTCTCGTTAACAATCTTTTCTATCAGCCAATCAACCTCCTCTGGTGACGAAAAACTAATAACCACCCTACCCTCACCCTTATGATTTACATTGATCTTAACCTGACTGGACAATTTGCCTGATAGCCGACCCAAGACTGTATTAGCCCAATGTTTAAGCTCTTCATTTGGTTCCTGCTGGACTGGAGCTGGGTTTTTGAGCTTTTGTGCCAAACTCTCTGCCTCTCTAACAGAAAGCTCCTTTTCTGCTATCAAATGCGCCGCCTTAATCTGAATTTCCTCTGACAGTGCCAGCAAAGCTCTAGCATGCCCCATTCCCAACCTGCCCTCCTTTAATAAATGCTTAACCTCATCTTGTAAATTCAATAACCGTAAAGTGTTAGTAATCGTTGCGCGTGACTTCCCTACCCTATTCGCAATATCCTCATGCCTAAGCTTAAACTCATCAATCAGCCTTTGATAACCTAATGCTTCCTCAATTGGGTTCAGATCTTCTCGTTGAAGATTTTCTATTAAAGCAAAAGCTGCTGCTTCTTCATTCGTAATATCCATAATAATTGCTGGCACTTCCTTGATCCCAAGCATTTCAGCAGCACGCCAACGACGTTCGCCAGCAATAACTTCATATTTAGATTCAGTAAGATAACGAACAATTATAGGCTGTATTATTCCTTGATGCTTTATGGAATCTGCAAGCTGAGCAATACTTTCAGCATTAATTTTGTGCCGCGGCTGGTATTGGCCAGCAGCTAAACAATATATAGATAAATTCACTAACGTTCTTTTATCTTGGCTCTCTAGGGATCGTGCTTTTTTAGTTGCATTAAACAAAGCATCTAACCCTGCGCCTATACTGGATTTACTTGAATCAGTCATAAATCACCCTATTTTCATATAAAACTTGACAGCAATAACAAAATATTGCTAAATTTTAGAAAAGTTGTTAAAAAAAAGCAAACTATTTGGAGAATATTATGTCACAAACAGCCGAAATCTTTTCCGCTTTTGAAGCAAACGGGGTCAAAGCCCTTGATATTATAAGAAAAAGGGTCTTTACGCCAGACTTACGGAAAACTTTACGCACATGGGGCATTACTGAAGCATGTGAAATGGTAGGCAGATCCGTACAAACCATAAGAGAACTAGAAAAAGCAAAAAAAATACCCTCCCCTAGCGTAGATTCCAGCACTAACCGTCGAATATATACCCTAGAGCATATAAATAAACTTAGAGAATATTTTGGCACAAAGCCCTCAAAGCCTCAAAATAGCGATCCAGCCATCATAGCATTTGCAAACTTTAAAGGAGGAGTAACAAAATCAACCTCTTCAATAAATAGCGCACACTTTTTTGCCCTCCAAGGATACAAAACATTATTTATCGACTGTGACAGCCAAGCAACGGCCACCCAATGTTTTGGCTATATTCCCGATAATGATATCGACGAAAACCAGACGCTTCTACCCTACTTAAGGGGACACATAAATGATTTAAACGCTGTTATTCAAAAAACATACTGGGGCAACTTA
Organism: Gammaproteobacteria bacterium; assembly: GCA_023133095.1. Classification (GTDB taxonomy): domain Bacteria; phylum Pseudomonadota; class Gammaproteobacteria; order UBA9339; family UBA9339; genus JAGLXC01. Next base: position 2,142 of record JAGLXC010000069.1, read on the forward strand.
GATCTAATACCTGCTAATCTTTCCCTTTATAGCGCAGAATTCGAATTACCAGTTAAACACATGCAAGAAGGGTCACAAGGATTTGATTTCTTTGATATTATAAGGCAAGGAATTGAAACAATTAAAAATAACTACGATATAATAATCCTAGATTGTCCCCCTAGCCTAGGAATGATAAGCATCAATGCTGTATATGCAGCAAACTTTCTTATAGTGCCAGTACCGCCTTCCATGCTTGATTTCTCTAGTACAATACAATTTTTTGGGATGTTAAAAGATGTTTTAACCAGATTGCCTGAAAAAAATTATGCTTCTATAAAATTACTAATAACTAAATATGAAAACTCTGATAATAGTCGAGGGCTTATAGACATAATCAGGCAGTTATTTGGTAGTTATGTACAAACAGCTATGGTCCCAGTCAGTGAAGCAATCAAAAAAGCAAGCACAGAAATGAAATCCATATATGAGATTGATAAATATGCTGGCGCAAAAAAAACCTTAGATAGAATCAGACAATCTATGGATGAAGTAAATAGCGAGCTAGAATCAACTATCAAAAGCTTCTGGGGATTAAATGAAGCTCAAGCGAGGAACGTATAATGACACAAAAAAAATCACGTGCTGCCGTTGTGGGCATGCTAGACGATTTAATAAAGGAGGGGCTACAGCCGGTTGATGGCAAAAACATCCACCCTGCTCACACAAAAAATGAAACTTTGTTACCACAGCCTTCATTAAAAAATAACTTTATGACGAATAAAGAAGCAATAGAGCATATCGACCCAGCCCAGTGCGTCCTATGGGTATACAAAGATAGGCCAAAAGCCGAACTAGGGGATATAAAAGAGCTAGCTGACGATATAAAACAAAATGGGCAAGTACAACCTGGCATTGTTAGGTCTTTCCACTCCGAGCAACCCCATGAAAAATACGAAATTATAATTGGGGAACGAAGATGGAGAGCTTGTTCGATTGCAAATAAAAAATTTACTGCCATAATCAAAAATATTTCAGATGCTGATGCAGCAATCTATCAATCAATAGAGAATGACCAACGTATTGATTTATCTGACTATGCAAAAGGGCAAAACTACAAGAAACTTCTTGATGCTGAAATATTAAGTCAAAAAGATCTTGTCGTTAAACTACAAAAGTCACAAAGTTATATTAGGAACCTACTGTCTTTTTCAAGAATCAGCAAAGAACTGGTTGAAGCTATAGGAGATATGACTAAAGTTTCAGCAAGGACAGCATACGAAATTGTTTTACTAGAAGAAAAAGGGGCTCACTACAAAAACATTCTCCTACAATTAGCTCCTAAAATATCAAAGGCCGAAATAGGAGCAAAAAAAATAAATAAGATGGTGACGGCCCTTATCTCCTCGGTTGACAAAGGTAATGACTCCGCAATAGAAATAAAAGCAATAGATGGCAGACATATGTTTACTTGGAGAAAAGATTCTAATGGCCAAAAATCCATTGGGTTCCCTAAAGATATCCGTGAAACCATTAATTTCAAAGAACTTGAACAAGCGATAGTAAAAAATATCCTAATTCAATTAAACATGAAACACCAAAATGAGGAAGAGGAATGACTTAATATTAAACTTTAGTACACGTGTACTAAAAAGCCCACTGGTGAAATGGGCTTTAGAGTTTTATTGACTACTTTATAAAAGCAATCCCGACAGATGCTAATAATAGTCGAAAAAACTCCTTTTTGCAAGAACTTTTTTAGTAAAGGAGAAAAATATGGCTAATCCATGTTCAGCTCAAGATATTTTTGAGCTCAATAAAAGTAAAGAATATTTCTTAACAGCTAGTTGTTTGCTAGAACAAGTAACAACTGATCCAAATTTAAATGCCCAAGCATCTATGCTGTGGCAGATACTGTTTAATAAAGCTAAGTTTGATAAGAACTTACAAATACAAGTGTCATGTAGCTACTTAGCTCAAATGCTAGGGAAATCTATACGCACAATCCAACGCTATATAAAAACATTAGCTACTAGTAACTACATAGTTATAACCAACAACTATCTAGACAACGGCAGCCAGGTAATGAATACTATAGCAGTCCGTTTCCCATCAAGTAAGATCCACGAGGCCAAGCAAACCAAAGATCGTGAAAAACCTGAAGCTACAGAGAACCCATGCACGTCTTCTAGACCTACTAGAATCGATCCTTATGTGGAATATAGTAATACAATGCCACCAACAGCAGCGCCTCAAAACAATAAATCAAATACTACGCCAGCTCAACCTCAAAAAACTCAAAATTGTAACAAAGCTGTCATGGAGGGGGGTGACAAAACTGTCATACAAAATAATATAGATTTATATAATAATAAAATAAACAACATAGTACCGATGTTAGAGATAGAGGAGAAAACAGCTTCAGAGAAAACTGTTGTTTTTTCTTCTCCTGATTGTAATAAAACTAAGAAGGCAATAGAAGCTAACCCAAACAATTGTCGTCACAATCAAGACATCAACGAACTCAAGGGAAAAATAGAAAAGCAGCAGGAACAAGTAGCTGTAATTAAAAAATTACTCACAGCCGCTGAGGAAAAGTCAATAAAACAATTCAAACAAGGGATATTACTATCCTCAAAAGAACTGGAAAGCATAGGCATTTTAAAAAGAGATTTTGAATTTGGAACAAATAATCTGCAGGGTCTACAAAAACAACTCGAAGAAAAACAAAGTAACCATAACAGCCAAAGGGATATTGAAACCAAAGCTGATTTTATAGCAGCAGAAGAAGGTCCTAGACCTGTAAGTTCATTTACATTTAACCGCTTGAATAAAGTTTTAGTTGGACTGGGTTACCAGGATGTACAAAAAACCCGGTTCATTAATGAAATCATATTCGAGGCCAGATTTGGGAGCTTGATAAAAAGCAATCTTACCCAGACGGAGATGCCGATAGATAGAGCTATAAACATAGCATTAAAACTTGTAAGGGAAGGGCGCTGGAGCACCCCGGCCTTGTTTGAAAAACATATCACAGAAAAGCAACAAGCACATTAACCACAGAGAGTCACATATATGAAATATAGCAATTACAATACGGGTAATCCGCAAAATATATCCCAAATACCAGAGTTAGCCGAAACAACAGCCAAAGGGGCCAAGGAAAGGATATTTGATTGGCTTGGTAAAAGTGAGCCTAGAGCCCCTTTGAGGCATTTTTAAACCAGGGATGGCAATATTTTATGCCAGTTTTGTACAAGGACAATTATAAAGACCGACTTGGGACAGTTATAATTACCGAATCTCGGCCAAATTTTTTTGGTTATTAATTGTCCATATTGCCCTCCTTTTGTTTAGCTTTTTTCTTACGCTGTTTTGCTGTAGTAACGCGATAACTTTCAGCGTTGAGCTCCAATATGGTGGCATGATGCACCAGTCGATCTATAGCAGCGGCAGCGGTCATCTCGTCTTTAAATATCTGTTGCCAACTAGAAAACGCCAGATTGCTAGTAATGATCAAGCTACGTTGCT
>JAGLXC010000007.1 GCA_023133095.1 Gammaproteobacteria bacterium
AATGTCGCATCGCAAATATCGCCTTTTACAAAAACATGACGCATTTCATCTGGCAAATCTGCCAAATTGCCTAAGCTTCCTGCATAAGTTAACTTATCCAGACTAACAATTTTGATATCAGCATAATTTTGCAGCATATAACGGACAAAATTACAGCCAATAAAGCCAGCAGCACCTGTTACTAGTAAATTATTCATCCCCAAAAAACCAATCTAGATTATAACCGCAGCGTTTGATCCCATAATCCTCACAAATCTTCTCTATTGCTAAGGCAGAATAGGCGGGCCTTGCCGCTCGCATTGGCAGTGACTCAGCCGCAACTTTCTGCACTGGCACCGCCTTATGCGCCAACGCTAAAACTTGCCTCACAAACTCATACCTAGAAACAGCAGGCATGCCGCCATAATGATAAATCCCCCACATCCCTTTACCTGTCTTAATTTGGCTGGCTATGCTTAATAACACTCGCGCTACATCTCTTGCTGCAGTTGGACAACTACAAAGCTCAGCATTAATTTCAAGACTACCTTGTTCATCTGCTAATTTTAGAATCCTTTTCACAAAATTATTGCCATATCTACCAAACACCAGACTCACTCGCACAATTACATGCTCTTCCCATGTGGCAGCTAAAACTTTTTCACCTGCTAATTTGCTCTTACCATAAACATTAATTGGCCCTGTAGCGTCATCTTCTTGATATGGCTGTTTCGCATCACCAGCAAAGACATAATCGGTAGAGATATGAATCAACGGAATAGCATGCTGCTTGCAGGCTATTGCCAAATTTTTCACGCCATCGCGATTTACTGCGTAGGCACTAGCAGATTCTGCTTCTGCTTGATCAACATTGGTAAAAGCTGCGGCATTTATTACCACATCAATATCAGAGGTAATAACCTCAGAAACAGTATTAACTACCGTAATATCTAACTCAGCATGACTATAGCCTTTAAACTCTATGCCTTGCTCTCCCGCTAGTTCACAAATTTCTTGGCCAATCTGACCGTTACTACCGACTATTAGAACTTTCATATGGTTGGCAACAGCTCCTCTGCTATATCTTCTAAACACCTGCGATCTCTATCTTTGGCTGATAAAATTGGCGCATCGTTAACAAGCGGCCAAACCACAGCAATCGCCGTATCATTCCACAAAATTCCATAATCATCATCTGGATGATAATAGTTGGTACATTTGTACCAGACATCAGCCCAATCACTTAATACATAATAGCCATGAGCAAATCCCTCTGGAACATAGAGCTGACGACGATTCTCAACGCTTAGCTCATAACCAATCCATTTACCAAAAGTTACAGAATTTCGCCTGATATCAACTGCCACATCAAAAATCTTGCCCGAAGTTACAGTAACCAGCTTTGCTTGAGGCTGCTGCAACTGATAGTGCAATCCGCGCAACACTCCAAGCTTTGAACCCACCAAATTATCCTGCACAAATGGACCTAAAGCACCAGCCACATCATAACGCTCTTTTTGGTAGCTCTCAAAAACTGAGCCGCGCTCATCACTATAGACTTGTGGCTCAAGCAATTTAACCTCTGCTAATTCGGTCTCAATAATCCGCATTAATTTTTCTCTAATAGTTGCATTAAATAGCCACCATAACCACTCTTGGTTAAAGTTTTCCCTAAGTTCTCTAATTCATCTGCACTAATATAGCCCATACGCCAGGCGATCTCCTCCGGGCAGCTAACCTTTAGGCCCTGCCGCTCCTCTAACACGGCAAAATAGTTTGCCGCCTCTAATAATGCTCGCGGCGTACCAGTATCAAGCCAGGCAAAACCTCGATTAAAAGGCACAAAATTCAGCTGCTGCTTGTGCAAATAGTTGTTGTTTATATCGGTAATCTCTAGCTCACCACGAGCGGATGGCTTTAGCCCCTTAGCAATCTCAATTACTCTATTATCATAAAAATAGAGGCCGGTTATCGCATAATTGGATTTAGGCTCTAATGGTTTCTCTTCAATCGCTGTCAATTTCTGCTCTGAATCAAACACAG
>JAGLXC010000070.1 GCA_023133095.1 Gammaproteobacteria bacterium
CAAAAAAATTCGCCGGGAGCCGCTGAAATACCAGACACTGGATAGCCTTAGAGTAACTTCCTGTACCAATGATTGTCATAGCTAATTCCTGACCAAGGGCAGGGGAGCTATACCTAAAAAATAGCTTATAGGTCAAATTTGCACGTATCCCGGCTCTATAGAGCCATATTAACAAACAATAACCGAGTATTTTTTCCTTTCAAAGCTTTTGTATGAGGTGAATTTAAATTTTAGCGCTAACCCAGCCCGAACACTGATAAGTTAAGTGTCTATAAGAAATAGTTTAAGTGTCCAGTCTTAATACATTAATATGTATATATCTATATTATATGGATTTAATAAGGAGTTCGCTTCGCTCACGCCTGTAATAAATAACCCTATCCTTAACTTCTTTAGAGCTATACAGCTGATACCACAAAGCCAACCGCAACAAAAATAAGGTTAATAATGCATGGGAGGGCGTCTCTGTAGAGCACAAAGCCCTAACCTATAGACATTTATTCTTCTATACTTTGGAGCCTTGAGGGATATTGGGTTATTGTCGCGCCTGCTAGCTCCTCTGCTAATAGGATAATAAAGCAGGGCGCTAATGCGCTTCGCGCAAGAGTGCCAATCTGATGTTAGTCTTTTTGTCCAACCGCAAGAAATTTCCGTGACCTCCTCTGTAGCCCTTACTGAGTAAGACTTTAAACCTCAACATTGCTTTTAAAAAATAAGCCCATTTGTGGCAAAATTTACGGTTTAAAAGTGTTCTAATCCCAAACCCTCGAAATTTCCGATTTAAAGCGCCCGAAGCTTTGAAGGTGTTCATGCCGAAGAACCCCCATATTTCGGGATTTCAGAGTCTCAAACCACATACGTGTAAAAACCACACAATTCAAATTCAAGAAACAGCTACAAGCCTTATCCAGTCTGGGCTATATGCCCGGCCCCGATTCTGGTAAAAAAGGTGCAAATCTTTAAGTCATCAAGCCCGGATACGTGCGTCATGTTGATTCATAGCTATTAAAATCCGCTAGAGCCCTTATGAAGACTGGGGTTTGAGTAATTTGGTTTTATTTTTTCAACATAACGAATCAATACGAACAAACCGGGATACGTGCATAGAATTGCAGGGAAAGTAAAAAACTATCCGGCCGGCCGGGATTGCAACAAAAAAGGGACATGCTCCTCTTGCAGCCCTTGCTACATCTAGCTTGCAGATAAAAATCTGGAGTGTGGTTGTCGCAGCTATAGATTAATATATCTCTGTATATATTAATCTATATTTAAGTGTAACTATTTGAAAAATAAGGGGTTTTATGTAAGCATCAACTGCCGACAACCAATTTCCATACGGAATAAAAGAAATAAATTATAACTATCGTTGAAAGTAACATAAATGAATATATTATTACCATTGCCTTAATATAATTCTTTTTATCCCTTTTTATTCGAGCAGTATTTGCTGTCTGTTTAGCATAACTCATATCTACCCCTATTTTTTCACATTCACTGATAAGGAAATTTGACCATTCTTCACGCGAGAGATTGTGACAGCGTTTTTTCCTAAATAAGCTACTAAATAGCGTAACAGGTTTCATAAATAAATTTTTCATAATTGTACCTCTTGGTATTTAAACATAAAGTGATTTTAATCTCGGATAGGGAATAGATCCAACACATCATCCATAGCCCGATTTTTGATAATTAAACTAGCTACCGCCTGATCTGGCTCTAGGGTTCGATATAGCTGCGCATCTACCACCGACTCTTTAGCATAGTTTATCCCTTCTGAGCTGCTGGTATGTAGAGTGGTGTTACGGATACCACCGTAATGGCGGTTATTTTTACTAAAATGGCGTTTACCCACCTCAACTTTACCTAAAATGAACTCAAAATTGTTGATGGTGCTTTTATCCTCGGTTTTTAAACAGATTTTTTGCCGGAAATTCTGCAAAATAGCATCAGTAATATGATCATCACCAATAGCCGAGTAGAAGCTGGAGATAGACTGAGTGCTGATTATACCGATGTTCTTGGCGGATCTGGCGGTATCCCAGAAGTTAAGATCAGCATTTAATTGAGCATCGCTGCGGTCAACCAGACGCTGGTATTCATCACACATAAAAAATACGGGTTTGTCTTGCTCTAATTCCGGGTTGGAAAGACGCCTTTTAACGGCATCGAAATAACGAAGTTTAATAAACATATAGACCGTATTACCACCCATGCCCCAGGTATGCAGCGGTAGATCAACTAAAAATACCTTACCATTTAAGACTTCTAGCATATCAGGCATATCGTCAGTTGCAGAACAGAAAGCGTCAGCCAGCACAGGATGAGCAAAGTGAGACAACACCTCATTCATCGTGGCCAAGACATCCTTTTGATAGCGCTCATTGTTACCGGTAAAGACAGTGTCGTACTGGTGTACATAATGGTCCAAAAGGCGCTTATTTTTTTCTGTTAGATCTAATTCAGTTAATTGATCTTGCACTTTGGCTTTAAATTCTGGCTCGTGGAGGAATTTATAGACACATTCGAGGGTGTAGTATTTGGGAATAAAAGATAGAACTCCTAAAACACTGCCAGCTAGACTAGAAGCGGCATTGAGCCAATGTTTCTCTTTACCACCGCCGGAACCGTGCAGGGTTAGGGTAGCCCTTAAATAGTCGGCCGCAGTTTCCGGAGTCAGATTGTGTAATAGATTAATCTTTTGCTGCTCAACCCCAATGACAGTTATCTCTTGTTCTGTTTGTTTAGCAAAATTTAACACTGCATGTTTGAAGTTGCCTTTGATATCAAAAATGAGGCCACCACATTTTTGGTCCAATAATTGGAGTAGGAGAGGGTGGATAAGAGCTGTGGTTTTACCTTCACCAATACCACCATAAACAATAATATTTTGGGCTGCATCTTCTAAACTTAAGACTACAGGTTGTGAAGCAGCGATACTTGCGCCATGATGGCGTTTAGCTAAAATGCCAGTTGATTGACCTAGATAGATCCCAAAAGAGCTGGTATCGAAAAGATATTTAAATTTTGCTCCAAGCGAAGGCCGATATTTGCCCTCATTGGCAGGCGTAAACACCATATACAGAACTAGGGTGATGCCAGCGATAATAAGAGTGGTAATCATAAAACTATGGAATCGAGCAGGAACCATAAGAAAAGAGAAGCCATAGTAAGCAATATGTTTTAACTGAGCGATAGAAGGAGAATACTTTACCCAATAGACGATTACAGCAGCAAAGGTTAAGAGAGTGATTACCTTAAAAAAGATATTAAAATCTTTCAGTGTATTTTTAGGTGGAATTTTGCGGAGTGTGATCCATCGAAACCCAAATTTAAATACTGGGATGAGAAAGTAGATAGCAGAAAAAACCAGAGCGCCACTTAAGCCATAAACGACCCCATAAAAGACTAGAAACCAAGAATGCTCACTGGCTATATTAATCAAGCTGTAGCCCGCTGGCTGCGACATAGGATTGATGGTGTAAGAGAGCCAGAACCCATGTATAAAACTCAAACTAATAAAAAAGAGCGCAAAAATAAATAGGCCGATTTTGACGCTATAAGGAGAGGGTTGATTTAGAGTTTCTTTTTGTATTTTTCCACGTTCTAATTTAAGTTGAAGCAGACGCTTGTTGCGGAGAGTTTTTAGATGGTTCATAAAAGTACCTCTACTGCTTTTTTAATTCAGGCAGATCAAATAGGGCTCTGTCACTATTGCGGGTTAAGTATTGATCCATAAGCTGTTTTAGCTCTGCCATAGAATTATTTTTAGCAGCTTCATTTAAGTAATAGGAGCCAACCAAGATTTTTTTCCGAGTATCTAATTTGCGTTCTTTGGCTTGGGCTCTGGATTCGATTTTTTGAATGCGAGCAGTAAGGGCATCTTTTTGCTGTTTTAATTTTTCGAGACGTTCTTTCATAGAATTCACCATAATATCCTCCACATAAAAAGTTATAATCTTGGCTAATCTAGCACAAACAGTTGGCAAGCACAATACCGGGATTTTTACGGTATTAGGAATAATACTCGGTACTCAATAAGCCCCACTGACGATTGAAGTGCGCGCTTATACGTTGCGTTGCAACGTTCGCTATGGTAAGATACTAAAAAAATTTAGAGATGCATAATATATGTGTAATTTAGTTGAAAAAAATAACAATTGCTTAAGGTGTGTATTTCTAGCTAAAGCTTCTATGATTTCTCATGACAATATTACATGGATTAAAACTGAAGAAATAATATTAGGAAATGATGATCGTGAAAAAATATCTAATAAAGAATATGGTTTTTTGAGGAGAGATATAAAGGCTGTTGATTATTTGTTTTGTTATCAAGAACAGTGGCTAGAGGAAGATATACAATTTTTTTTAAGAACACTTGAAATCAAGTATATAACAAAAGACAAAATACATAACGCATGTAAAAATAAAATGTCATATTCTTGTAAAGATTTTTGTGATTGCAAAAAAAATAATGGTAGAAGTTTGAAAGCAGTAGATGGTGAGCAAAAAAGGAAGCGTGAGGCCACAAAATATAGATGGCAAATTATTATTTCTCTTTTAACTCTAGCGGCTGCCTTATCATCTATCGTATTACCTATAATAAAAAAAATAAGGTAGATATAATATATGGCGATTTATCATTTTTCAGGCCAAATCATTGGCCGCAGTCAGGGACGTAGTGCGGTAGCTGCTGCGGCTTATCGAGCGGCAGAAAGGTTAGCGGATGAACGAACTTTATTAACCCACGACTTTTTAAAAAAAGAGCCAGATATTCTGCATAAGGAAATTCTATTACCTAAAAATGCCCCAGAGAAATTAAAAGATAGGGCAACCTTATGGAATGAGGTAGAGCAAACAGAAAAGCGCAAAGACGCTCAGTTGTGCCGAGAGATCAATGTATCATTACCACAAGAATTAACCTATGAGCAGAATCTAAAGCTAGCGCGGGAATTTGTCCAAACAGAGTTTGTCGATAAAGGCATGGTGGCAGATATGTGTATGCATCGAGGCCATAAGAGCAATGAAGAGCAGCCTCATATTCATGTTATGTTAACGTTACGCGAGGTTAAAGAGGATGGTTGTTTTGGTAAGAAAGTAAGGGAGTGGAATAGCAGAGAGCTACTTACCAATTGGCGGGAAGCATGGGCCAATGAAGCCAATAGACATTTAGGTTTAAATGGCATTGATATGCGGATAGATCACCGTACATTAGAGGATCAAGGAATTGCCTTAGAGCCACAGAATAAAATTGGTCCGAAAGCCTCTTTAGGACACGAGGAGAGGGTGGTCAAGCATCAAGAGATAGCCCGTAGAAATGGTGAGCGGCTCTTAGACGATCCGAAGATAGTTATTGAAGTTTTAACCAATCAGCAGTCGACCTTTACCCATCATGATATTGCCAGAGTGGTGAATCGCTATACTGACGATAAAGAGCAATTCACTCAGGTTTACGAAGCAGTAAAAGCTTTGCCTGAATTGGTGCTTTTAGGGAAAGATGACAGAGGGCGGGAGCGCTTTAGCACCAAAGAGATGTTAGCTTTAGAGCAAAAGCTGTTAACCAAGGCTATAGACAAAGCTGAACATGGTAAACATAAGGTAAACCCCTATATCCAAGAAAAAGTGCTGAACTCCAGTAATCTAACGGATGAGCAAAAAACAGCTTATCAGCATATTACTGATAACCGAGATGTTGCTTGTGTTATTGGGTTTGCCGGCACCGGCAAAAGCTATATGCTGGGTGTAGCACGTGAAGCTTGGGAAGAGGCCGGCTATAGGCCAGTAGGAATGACACTATCTGGGATAGCCGCAGAAAACCTAGAGGGTGGTTCTGGGATTCAAAGCCGGACAGTGGCTAGTCATCTTTTAGCATGGAAGCATGGCCGCGAAAAACTAACCAGCCGAGATATAGTAGTTGTGGATGAGGCCGCCATGCTGGGTACCAAACAAATGGCTAAAATCATAGATGAGGTCGATAGAGCGAACGCTAAAGCAATCTTAGTATTTGACCCTGAGCAGTTACCCGCTATTGAAGCAGGAGCGCCAGCACGCGCCATCTCTGAAAGGGTCGGCTATGTTGAGATGCGAGATATTAGGCGACAAAAGGAGGAGTGGCAAAAAGAGGCAACCATTAGTTTTGGGACTCACAACACCACTGAGGGTTTGTTGGCTTATGAAGAGCATAATAATGTTCATAGCTTTAATAATAAACCCGATGCTATGGCAGCTATGATAGAGCGGTGGGACGAAGTCAGAGCTAATCAGCCAGATAAAACCCTATTTATGATGGCCTACACCCGAGCTGAGGTAAAAGAGCTAAACGATAGGGCGAGAGAGGTTAAAAAATCTTATAAAGAGCTCGCTAACGAACAGACCATAGAAACCGCAAGAGGCAGCAGAGAGTTTGCGGCAGGAGACAGAATCTATTTTCTAAAGAATGAATACAACGAACTAAAGGTTAAAAATGGTACTCTGGGTACGATAGAAGCCATACAAGACAATAACCTTATGGTTAAGTTAGATGCTCAGGAGTTAGAGCAAGGGCGCACAGTAAAGGTTAATCTGAATTCTTATAACCATATAGATCACGGCTATGCCGCTACAGTGCACAAAGGGCAGGGCGTAACCGTAGATCGCAGCTATGTTTTAGCCTCTAAATACTTTGACCGGCATTCCACCTATGTAGCTATGAGCCGGCATAGAGAGAGCACCGATCTATTTTACAGCAAAGAGGATTTCCAAGATTTTGGTCAGATGGCCAAAGAGCTGGGACGGGAGCGGAGCAAGGATATGGTGTTGGATTATGCCGACGTACGTAATTTAGAGATACCCGATAAGCTATTAGAGAAACAGTATCAGCGGGATAACCTACAGGTGGAGCCAGATGTTTTAAAGACCCAAGCCCGATTAGCAGCCGCAAATGAGCGTATACAGGATAGGCAGCTATCTTTTAAAGAGGGATATCAGCAGCTGCTAGATCAAAAAAATGGGGTTCAACCGTTAAGTTATGAGCAGCAGGCGCAAGCCGCAGAGCGCAAATTTGCGGAGATGGAACAAAACTTAAGTCGTTCGATGTTTCCAAATTCTGATAAACAGAGGCTAGAGAAGTATGCGGCCACAGTTACCCAGCAGCCAGAGCTGATGCACTATATCAAAGAGCATAGTCAAGAGGTGGCAGATAAGATGCAGCAAATGTCAGAGAAGCTTGAGAAGGCTCATACTATGGATTCTCTGGAGCGAAGCAGAGACGATTGATAAGGGCGATTTTATCCACAATTTCTGTGGGTAACTTGCTTAAAATTGTGCTTTTCATGGTAAAAAAACTCGGCAGCATGAGCCCTGCTGTTAGATTGGTGAAAGTTTGGGCAGGGAAGGGTGTGTTTGGAGTTTTTGGCCCCCTATTTTACGGCCGGATTTTGTAGTGCTATTTTTGCTATTGATTTTCGAGGGCGAAAATGGATGGCTAATCTTGAGCTCCAAAACAGCTAGCTGAATCAGATAGATAGATTGGACCTCTAAAACTGAGAGTGTAAAAACACAGGTTAGAAGAGCAGGTAGGTAAATATATTGAACTATAAGACGTGAAGCTTAAATAGTGATATTATTTCTTGCAGTTGGTAAAACCGCAGAGGAGATAAAACACATGGCTAAAAATAAAATATACAACGGCGTTGATTGCCATACAGTAACAGTGAATGGGAAGCCTCTTGCCCCACGTAACGATTTAGATAACTCAAGCTCTACAGGGTTTTCTTGGGGCTACGCTGGCAGTGGTCCCGCACAATTAGCTTTGGCCATACTTGCCGATTATTATGATGATGAATTTGCTTTAGCTAATCGTCTAATATTCAAATGGGGCAAACTTGCCAATATCAAAAGTGATGAAGACTGGTCCATGACTGGTGAAGATATTGAGAACTTTTTTAACGTTGAGAAGCGATAAGGACACAAGAAAATCGTGCGTTTGGAGCGTGCGCTGGGAAAGCTGCACATATTTTGCAGGAGCAATCCAGTCCGTCTACTCACCATTAACCTCAATTTAGTGGTAGCACCTACACATATGGGCCTGCTACCCCTATAAACCTTAACAAAGAGAGAAAAGTTTCTCGAAAAAGAAAGGAAAAACCTTATGAGATATAATAAGTTATGATTTTCATGAAAATGACTGCTATAATTATCCATATAAGTTAAGAAATCGTTAAGGTGAATATAATATTATATTGCCTTTTCATAGACTGTAAAAAAGTGTAATTTTATGAAACCAGCGCAATCAAAACCTGCACAAGAAACCCTTCAACCTAAGGATGAAGTCTGGAGGATTCATCGCAATAGATTTGCGATTTATCAACCATTTTTTTTTAAAGGAATTGGCGCAATTATGCCATCCGGTAAGTTTTCTGCTGAAATATTTAATGGAGGACAATTTCCAATAAATTCAAGGAAACTATTTTTAGGAGAGAATCCTAGACAATCAAAACAGATAAGAAAGGCGCACACATTATTAGCTCCACTACAAACACGATGTGCTAACTTAGGTGATAGGACATTAAATAGGCAAGCTGTTATTTGTAATCATGAGCGCAGAGAAGAATGTTTTATTCCGCTTATTGTTGAATCAGATAAGCAAAATCCCTTTGGGTTATACGTATATCCTTGGTTATCTAAAAATGAAGAAATTAATTTTTCAGGGTTTACAAGGTTCGTGACGGCTGGATGTATGTTTGGCGCCACCTTGAGAGGGATCACAAATTCAGAATCAGTGAAGTCATTAATCAAACACGATATAAAATTTTTAAAAGATGAAAAAATAATTGCCATTGACTTTGATTCTAATGCTGGTAGCCCGTATGAAGAAATGTTATTTGAAGAATTTTCAAAAGTAATACCCATTATTAATAAGACCTCTGATCCACGAAAAGAAAAAGAACTATTATATCATTTACCCTTTTATGATTATATGCTCTTTGGTATCAAATTGTTTCTGCATGATAGAATAACATTACCTGCGTTAAACCAATTTTTTATAGAGATTTTAAAAAGGAAAGACTTGCATATCCATAAAATCACAGAGATATGCTCTCATAACAACATTAGAGTTACATTTATTTCTCCCTTTGAAAATTTACTTGACTCCTTAACAATCGAATCAACCCCATATGAAATTGCACAATATATTTTAGAAAGGTTACATATCAATTGTGAAGAACAAGCAACCAAGATAGCTAGCGGGTGTGACATACAAATAATGTCGCCTATTGATGATCTTGATAAATTTAGTGTAAAAGAAATAGAATTTGCAGGTAAGAGCATTGTACTTATCCCATATAATAACAGTTTCATAATATTATATAAGCGAACAGGAGCAGAACAGCCTGAAATATATAGTGCTGGAGAAGAGTTTGAACTTGAATCAGCGAAATATTTAGGTTCATTACCTGAAAGTATTGATGAGGAAAAATTAAATAAATTAGTAAAAGATCTGTCTAAATTAGATCTATTGGATCAGTATAAAAAAGCCTTAACATTATTTGCTTGTCACACCCTAGTTAGCAACGAACAACGCGAGAATAATTTTGTTCAGTATTGTTTAGAACAATTAAAAACAAATGGTGTTAACCCACAGCAGCAACAAATTTGGCAAGATTTTTTAAGTATAGAAAGATCCCAGCACACAACAGATATTGAAGCATTATTTAAAATTGGTAATGCCCTAGTTGTTGGACTAGCGGCTAAAAATCAACAAAATCAAAAAGTATGTGTGCTACAAGCATTATCTGAAAAACAGATCCAAATAGAGTATCAGCAATATGCAAAAGACCTTTCAGCTAGACATTATCCTGTAGTTTACAACTTAACTTATATGGATTCCGTTGGTTTTTTTGGACAGGTGACATTAAACCCAAGCGCGCTTATATTTTATTCGCCATTAAGCATTAATCATGATAGCCTTGCTAATCTAATAGGCAAACATGGTTTAGTGACGCAACTTCATGAAAAAATTGCTGAATATTCTTTAATGGATCCTATGCAGGAACAGAGAACAGATGGCATGCTGCCAAAATAATTTTATGTAGTAAAGACAGAGAGATATAATATATGGATAGTCATTCAAATAATGAAGTTAGTTTTTTACTAAAAAAATATATAAATATAATAGGGAACCAAGAGACAAAAAACATATCAGCTGCGAAAATTACTGATCTTATAGTGAAATATTATGAAAGTATTATTAGTAATATGCCGGGAAATGTTTATTGGCTAGATAAGGACTGTAAAGCTGTTGGCTGTAATAAAAATATTCTAGACATGTTCGGTTTTGCTTCAATAAAAGAGTTCCAAGGGCTAACTTTTAAGGAAATGGGAAAACTTGGTAAATGGTCATCTGAAGCTACTCAAGGTTTTAAAAAGGACACAATGGATGTTATAAATACGGGGATTGCCAAACTAAACATAGAAGAACCTCCAATACCTCATAGCAATGGCAAATTTATTTATTTTTTAACGAGTAGAGTCCCGTTATTTGACGAACAAGGATCTATCATAGGTGTTGTTGGTATTTCAATTGATATCACAGAACGCAAAGAAGCAGAGCTGCAATTAAAAGAAGCTAAAGAACAGGCAGAGCTTGCCAATCAACTAAAATCCCAATTTATCTCTAATATGGAGCATGATATTCGAACCCCTGCTAGTGGGGTGGCGGAGATGTCCAAACAAATTGCAACAAAAGAACAGGACCCTAAGAAACAAGCCGCCCTGAAATGCCTTGCAGGTTCAGCAAAACAATTGCTCGATTTACTAAATAATATCCTGGCCTTTGACCATATTGACTCTGGCGATATTCCAATCTTAGCTAAAAAATTCAACTTACAAGAACTATTGGATGACCTAATTAGCTTAGAAGCCTCGGCTGCACAATTAAAGAGCTTACCGCTAATGTTGGATACTTCTGACAATCTTCCTACAGAACTTATTGGTGATGAGCATAGATTAAAACGTATCCTTATTAATTTGCTGAGCAATTCTATCAAATTTACTGAACAGGGTAATATAATCTTAAAAGTCGAATCTATAGCTACAGAGGATAATAAAATCTGCCTATTGAGCCTTGCTGTGAAAGACACAGGAACTGGTATATCAGCTAGAGAGAAAAACTTGATCTATGAAAAATTTACCCGTGGCACCCCATCTAACAAAGGTCAACATAAAGGTATGGGGCTAGGACTGAATATTGTGAAGCAGTTCCTTGCAGATATTGATGGGGAAATTGAGGTAGAGAGCACCGTTGGTAAAGGTACTACCTTCACTTGTACTATTCCTTTTCGACTACCCCTGACGGAAAGATTTACAATAAAAGAACAGTCAAAAGAAGCCAAAAAAGCACCCAAATCTAAAGGCGTAAAAAGCAAACCCCAACAGGGACCAGATATTAAAAAAGAGGTACAACCAAAACCTGACACTTCTGCAGAGCAGTCAACGTTAACCATATTATTAGTAGAAGATAATGAATTAGCACAGATGATAGCAGCTACTATGCTGGAAGAGGATCTGAATATAAAAGTCGATGTTGCTAGCACTGGCAAAGAGGCTTTAAAACATGCTAGTAGCAACAAATATGATCTAATTCTTATGGACATTGGTCTACCGGATACTAACGGTTATATGGTAACCAGAAAGATTAGAGCAGGAAAAAATAAAAATGCTCTAACTCCAATAGTTGCATTAACTGCTCATAGAATAGATACAGCTGGTGATGATGCCAGTGATGCAGGAATGAATGATTTTCTTACTAAACCGTTAAACATAGAAAAAACGCAAAAACTCCTTGATAAATTGGTATATCAAAAAACCGTATTCTCATTTGGTAAAGAAGCTAAAGCAGGAAAAAAACTGAAAAACAAGGAAGATAATGCCACTTTAAGTCTTGATCTTGCTACCAAAATTATAGGAAAAGCTGATACTGCAGGAAACATGATCAAGATGTTTATAGAGATCATACCTGAACATAAAGAAGAGCTAGCAGATGCCTTTAGTAAAAAAGATTATAGGTTATTATCTGATGTGGCCCATAAGATTATTGGCGTAACGGCTTATACTGGAACCCCAACACTTAAGCAGCTTTTAACTAATCTAAAGCTAGCTTGTCTTGACAAAAAAACCTCCAAAATCAAAACCACTCTCTCTAAGGTATATAAGGAATTTGATAAGATCATTTCTGTTTACGAAAAAATGCATAACTCTTGGGGGGTATAGCGTTCATGTGGTAGCCAGTATCTGGTTCGCCTTCCGCCCGCAAAGACGAAGTTTTTGGGACACACCCTACCCTGCCCGTTTATGTTGCTGTCTCTGTAGGTCACTGCCGGCACCGGGTTTGCGGTAATTTGTAGTTGTTGGATCTTTCTACATAAAGCGAATATAATTCGTTAATATTATATAAATACGAATTAGGAGCAATCATGGCATATCAATATGTAAGAGAACCACTAAGAACAGAAGAAGCAGATAGGCTTTGTCAGGCTTGTGAAGATATGCAAGAGAAATTAGTTATTTGGGTTCTGCTTGATACCGGTTTGCGAGTCTCTGAGCTGTGTAGTCTAACACCACAGCAGATTTTAT
>JAGLXC010000071.1 GCA_023133095.1 Gammaproteobacteria bacterium
ATCGGAGACTTTTCTCCTCCTAGCAACGCGACTAATTCTAGAGGAGTCCTAGATCTATCACCATCTTTAGCACTTTTTTGATTAAGTATTTCCGGGTTTGCTGCAACTAATAACTCGGCTATTTGGTAATAATCCCCTCTAATAAGCTCGTTCTGAGGCGAAAATAATCCACCTATAACCACATGTAAAGCAGCATTACCTGAGCTATTTAGACTAAAAAGATCAACCCCATCTTGCTCTAGAATCAAAAAAACCGTATTTATACGGCCAGCTGCTACCGCTCTGTGCAGTATAGTTTCTCTTAAATCTGAATTTTTTTCTGGCATGTTCAGCAAGCCAGGCTGACGCCTTAACCACTCAGCCACCATCTGATCTTGCCCGTTATATGCACAAGAGTAGATATCATTTACTAATTCTTCACCATGCTTTGTTGGCATCATACATTTACCCTCACCCGTTACTTAGCCCATCATCACGATCCAGTCTTTCATGCGAACCTCCATCTGGTGGTGGAGCAGAAAAAACACCGAGTCTACTTAAATCTCTAGCATGATTTCCATCTCTTGTAGATATTATAGCACGTAATTCCCCTTGAAGTCTTGTAACTTCTTGTTGTAATGGCGCCAATTCTTGCTCTCTGACGCTAAGCTGATCTCTTAAACCCTCAATCCCCCTTCTTGCTTGTTCTGCTTGTACGCCTGCCATATCTATCTCTGCCTGCTTTTCTTCAGCATCACGTCTGGCTCCAGCCAATTCTTCTGTCAATAATCCTAAACGTTTCTCTAAGGTGCTAACTGCTTCTATTTGCGTAGCCAATCGCCGACTTATTTCATCACGTTCAATCTCCATAAGTTCTAACTCTCTTTGTTTTTCTGTCAAATTATGTCTAACCTCTCCCAAATCGCGCTCTAATCGTTCTATTTGCCTACCTCGTTCTTCAGCTAAATCTCGAGTTCTAGCATGAGCCTCTCGCTCTGTTCGATGTGATTCTTGTTCAGTTCTCAATGCTGCCTGTGACTCTCTATATCCTTCTTCAAATGGAGTCAACCTTTTTACTTCTTGCTGATGCCTGGCAGATTCTGCCTGCGATCTATGCAATTGTCTTCGCAAATAATTTCTTTCACCTCGCAATCTTATTACACCCGCTTGTGCTGCTCGAGATTCCTCCATTGTAATATGCAAATCTCCTTGCAATCTATCATGCTCTTGTCTCAGTTGATCGCGTTCTTGTATTTCCATGAAGGTCAAAGGAACTAAAAAATTAAAATGATTGCCGCTGGTCCAGAGAATATGGGTTGCTCGTTCTATATCTCCATAATAGTGACTCGGCTGCTCTCGCATTTGGCCTCGTGCATCTGTAGCCCAGATACAAATTCCAGGAATACCTTGCCCTAGCATAATAGCATCCAGGATTCCACAGGCTCCGCCTTCATTACCAGGCATAAATGTAAGCCACTGCCGCCCAAATTCACTAAGATAATCTCTTACAAAAACCACAAAAACTTCTTCTCTTTCACTCCAGGCAGTAAGTGCTGGGATTAATGCATCACTATTAATTCCATAGCGCTCATATAGTTGTCTGACCTCTTCTTCTGAGCGTAATGCTTCTGGAAGATTATGAGCCCTAAATGCCTCTACAATTTCTGGAGCAACTATTTGCCTAATTACTGGATCGCGTGCTTGCGCCAATAGAGCCCCTATTGCTCTATCACGATCCACTCCTAAAGCCGTAAACCCGCAATCGCCTCTTGCGCCTTCACCTGCAATTGGGTGTTCAGCAAATATAAACTCCCTATCATGGAAATAGCCACGCCTAAAAACGGGGTCCTCTGGAGCCACAATTTCTGCTGCAGCACTGCCTTGATCAGGCTCTTCACCCATCTGTAAAAAAGCATCTACAAATAATCTTGAAGCTACTACAACATTTTGCCCATCAACAAAATACTCTCTAAATTTCTCCTGCTGAGCTGGCGTAAAATATTCCACAAGATATCTATCTCGAGTATTAAAAATCTCTTTCCTAAGAAAATGATCAACAAATTTTCTACCTATTGGAGATAAACCTGCTGTGACAATAGCTATGGGCACACCTACATATGGGGTAACAGGACTAAATACAAAAATACAATAACCAGTTAAAGTTATAAGGGTTGTATACAACAATCCTGCATTTGTAGCTATAGAAATTTTTTCAATTGCACTGCTATCTATATGTAAGTGTTTCCGCAAATCAATCAGTTGGATTAATTTAGATCTGGTGGTTACAAAACATAGTCCTGTATTTGCAAGAACAGCTACTATCGATATTCCCGCGGTAAATAACCCACTTTCGGGGAATACTGCTGGAACTGACATAAAAATGCCAGATAAAATAGCGCCAATGATTGATATGATATCAACTGCATTATCTTTGCCTTTTTTACCAATTTTTTTAAAAAATTGCTCAAGGAAGTCTTTCATGTCTTTAAGTATAGCACAAATCAAAAATTCTGCTGTTATACTGCAATTTGATACCGTATTGATTATCGGACGACTGCAAGGGCTGCCTCTACGTGGTTATACAAACCAAATTCGGAAAATTTCATTTTTGTTATAATTACAATAGCACATTAACTCAGGATAATTTGTAAAAAACCTTTCATCGCGCAATAAAGCGTGACGGTGGGTTGCGTGACGCCTCGAAACGTTATATAATATGGATAACTTTAGCTTATTGAGGGTGTTTATATGGATTCTAGATTATTGTTTCCTCTGGGAAAAGCTTATGGCAAGGCTTTTTGTAACCGCGTTGAAGATACTGCGAGGTTGGCTGGTAATGTTAAAAGCTGTAAACATACTTTATTAATTGCGCCACGTCGTTACGGAAAATCCAGTTTGGCAGAGAGGGCTATTGAGCAATCAAAATTGCCGTATATTAAAGTGAATTTTCATTTGTGTACTTCTGAACCAGAAGTTGCACAGCTTATGGTTGATAGCGTGATCAAACTTATCGGCTTGTCTGTAGGAGCGGTTGATAAGCTAATGGTTTCAATAAAAAAATATCTTGCTAATTTAGAGCCAATGTTAGCGTTTGGTGGAGAGTTGGCAACTCTTAAATTAGTACCTAAATCGCAAGCTAATTATTCAATAATAATAGCAGAATCTTTATTGCTGTTAGAAAAATTGTTGCGGGAAAAGAACAAACAAGCAGTGCTTTTTTTAGATGAATTTCAGGAAATTAGTAAAATAGAAATGTCAAAAAGCATAGAGGGGGCTTTTAGAACAGCTGCGCAAGAGATGCAAAAATTGGCTATTATTTTTTCCGGCAGTGTGCGCTCTTTATTATTAAGTATGTTTGAAGATGAAAGTCGGCCTTTATATAAACTATGTCGTAAAATAAGATTAACAAGGATTGATGCAGAAGATTATGAAAAGCATATTCAAAATATTGCCAAAAACAGTTGGGGAAGCGAGCTGAATCCTGAAGTATTTGCAAAAATTATGCAGCTAGCAAATCGACACCCATACTATGTTAATTATTTATGTGATGCAATTTGGGAGACCTGTAAAAAACTGCCTAGCATTGCAGATGTTGATGAAGCTTGGCATAGAGTAGTCACAGAAGAGTGGAGCGATGCTTTAAAGGAGTTGTCTGATTTACCGATGGGACAAAGACGTTTGTTAAAATATATAGCCACCCAAAAAGGCAGCAGTCTACAAAGTCAAGAAGCTTCGCTTAAATTGGCCATGGCTACCAGCAGCATTGCTAGTGCGTTAAATGCACTAACTGAAAAAGATTATATTGAGCAAG
>JAGLXC010000072.1 GCA_023133095.1 Gammaproteobacteria bacterium
TCTGGTTAACTGATAGATTCATGATTTCTAAAGATGTGCCTTTGCGTACTTTACGAAAATTCTCCCGCGCTCGATCATAAACCACAACAGTATCATTCAATGAATAACCTAATAGAGTTAGAACTGCCGCCAGAGTAATTAAGTTAAATTCCAGATGAAAAAAGGAGAAGATCCCTAAAATCAAAACTGGATCGTGAACCAAAGCAATAGCAGCACTTACTGCAAACCGATATTCAAACCGTAAGGCAATATAGGCCATAGTCGCTAGCAACGAAATAATAATAGCTAAAATGCCGTTAGTAACCAGAGCTTTACCAACCTGAGGACCAATATAATCTACCTGCTCAACTTTAGCGCCAGCTAAAGCTTTAGTAACTTTATCGGTAATCTGCTGCTGGGTTACTCCATCCCGCGGCTGTACCTTCACCATAACATCTTGCGAGGTACCATAAGATTGCACCACTGCATTGTTAAAGCCAACCTGAGTTAGCTCATTTCTAACCTGCTCTAAATTGACCGACTGACTATAGTGTACCTGCACCTGCAGGCCGCCGGTAAAATCTAACCCAAGATTCAGGCCATGAAAAAACAGTGAGCCTAATGACAAAATAAACAACGTAATAGAGAAGATAGCCGCCCATTTGCGCTGCCGCATAAAATCTATTTTGGTAGTGGTTTTAAAAAACTCCATAGTGCTATATTCCTATTGCCAATTTCTTGATGTTACGGCCGCCATAGATCCAATTAACTACCGCTCTAGTATAAACAATCGAAGTTACCATTGAAGCTAAAAGGCCAACGATAAGGGTTACAGCAAAACCTTTTACCGAACCTGAACCTAATGCAAACAGAACCAGGGCTACAATTAAGGTAGTAACATTCGCATCAACAATGGTGGTAAAGGCGCGCTCATAGCCAATATGAATACTGGCTTGCGGACTTACGCCATTCCGCAGCTCTTCACGAATTCGTTCATAGATCAGCACATTTGCATCAACAGCCATACCAACTGTCAACACCATAGCAGCTATTCCTGGCAACGTTAAAGTTACCCCTAAGGCAGAGAAGACTGCCACAATAAAGACTAAATTTAAAAATAGCGCCATATCAGCAAACAAGCCAAACAGACGATAATAAAAGGCCATAAATAGCACTACCGCTAAAAAGCCGACAATAACTGACATCAAACCAGTATGCACATTAGCCGCTCCCATGCTGGGTCCAATGGTACGTTCTTGTACAATATTGATTGGCGCTAACAGTGCGCCTGAACGTAACAGCAAAGATAGGTCTTGCGCATACTTAACACTTTCCAACCCAGTGATTACAAAATTACTGCCTAAGGCTGACTGAATAGTTGCAACGCTGATTACTTTGTCATCCTGGTGATGCACAGTTATGGTTTTACCATTAATCTTTTTCTTTTCGGATTTGGTTTCAACATAGACCACAGCCATTGGTTTGCCAATATTTTCCCCGGTTATGCGATTAAAAGCACTAACACTGCTGCTACCGCCACCTAAACGCACATTTACTGAAGGTTTGCCACTTTGATCAAATGAGGCAGTAGCATAGGTTACAGAATCACCGCGCAAAATCGCCTTATCATGCAGCAACACTGGCTGACCATCTGAGCTCATATATAGTTTAGAACCAATCGGCACATCGCCTGCCACTGCGCTATCTAAATCATGATCAGTATCAACTAGTTGAAAACTTAAGGTCGCGACCTTACCAATAATACTCTTGGCTCTGGCTGTATCTTGAATACCTGGCAGCTCGACACTGATATGATTTAGGCCCTGACGTTGCACTACTGCTTCGCTCACGCCTAATGCATTTACCCGATTATTTAAAATATGCATGGCCTGGTCAATAGCATAGTTGGTAATTTTGGTTTGAGCCGAATTGGTCAATACTGCCCTCAAGGCAAAACGCTTATTTGCAGTAACCTTTAAGAGTTGGTAATCATGGAATTTGCCACCTAATTCATTATTGGCTTGATTCATAGTGCGAGCATCACGGAACCGCATAATAATCCCGTGAGGCTGCTGCTCAAAGATTCCAGTATAACGAATATTCGCTGCCCGCAGCTCATCGCCCATACTATGCATATCACCGCGTTCACGATTCTGCATCATGGAGTCAACATCAACCTCTAACAAAAAGTAGACGCCACCACGCAGATCAAGCCCCAATTTCAAAGGTTCTGCACTCACAGCGGCCAGCCAATGCGGCGTCCGTGGTGCTAAATTAAGTGCTACCACATATTTATCGCCCAAAGCGGCACTTAAATCATCTCTAGCCTTAAGCTGGACATCGTTGCTAGCAAACCTAACTAAAAAATCACTCTTCTCTCGCTCTAAAGCTAAATAATCTAACTTATTATTGTGCAAAGTATCTGAAACCTGCTGCACTACTTGCGGAGTTATAAGAGCGCCGCCCTTAGCAGAAATTTGTACTGCAGGATCAGTAGGAAAAATATTGGGTAATGAATAGAGCAGCCCAAATAAAAACAGTACAACTAAGAGTGAATTCTTCCACCAGGGATAGCGATTTTGCATATTTATACAGCCTTTATTGTTCCTTTAGGCAAGGATGCAGATATTGCTCCTCTTTGTAATCTAATCTCAACGCCATTACTAATCTCTAACGCTATAAAATTATCAGAGAGCTTTGTGATTGTTCCCAAAAGGCCGCCGCTAGTCATAACTTCATCGCCCTTTTTCAAACTTGCCATCAGCTCACGATGCTCTTTAGCCTTTTTGCTCTGTGGCCGAATAATTAAAAAATACATAAATAGTACTAAAATTATTAACATTGGCAACATTGACATTAAACCGCCATGAGAACCAGCTGATGCGCCAGCAGATGCGGCATGGGCATTACTAACACCAAATAAACTAAGTAGACTCATTGATTTTTACTCCCATAAACACTATAAAAACTTTTAACATAGTCGGCTAATTTACCTTGTTCTAGCGCTTGACGCAAATTCTGCATTAATTTTTGATAAAAATGCAGATTGTGAATGGTATTAAGCCTGGCGCCCAAAATCTCTTTGCAACGATCCAAATGGTGCAAATAGGCCCGGCTATAATTGCGACAGGTATAGCAATCACACTCAGGATCAAGCGGTGCCAGATCCTCTTTATGAACACTATTTCTAATCCGCACCACCCCTTGTGAAGTAAAAAGATGGCCATTACGAGCATTACGAGTTGGCATTGCGCAATCAAACATATCCACGCCAGCCAATACTCCATCAACCAGATCTTCCGGTTTTCCAACCCCCATAAGATAGCGAGGTTTATCATCTGGCATTAGCGGTGCAATATGTCTTAACACTCTAAACATATCCTCTTTCGGCTCACCAACAGAGAGCCCACCAATCGCATAACCATCAAAACCAATATCTACAAGCCCCGCAAGCGATTGCTCCCGCAACTTTTCATACATGCCGCCCTGAACAATTCCAAACAAAGCCGAATCATTACCTGCATGCGCCTCTTTACTACGCAAGGCCCAACGCAATGACATCTCTAATGAACTCTTGGCACGCTCCTCATTAGCAGGATATGGAGTACATTCATCCAACACCATTACAATATCAGAACCTAACGCACGCTGAACCGCCATTGAGCGCTCAGGATCTAAAAATATCCGACTGCCATCAATAGGTGATTGAAACTCAACTCCACGGTCAGTCAATTTTCTGAGTTTAGTTAAGCTGAAAACCTGAAAGCCACCTGAATCGGTTAAAATCGGACCCTGCCACTGCATAAAATCATGCAGATCACCATGCTTTTGGATAATCTCAGTGCCAGGACGAAGCATTAAATGAAAGGTGTTGCCCAAAATAATCTCAGCACCTGTTGCTTTCACCTCTTCAGGTGTCATCGCTTTAACTGTGCCGTAAGTCCCAACCGGCATAAAAGCTGGTGTCTCTACAGTACCGCGCGCAAAAGTCAGCCTACCACGTCTGGCATTTGCTTCTGTTTTTAATAGTTTAAATTGCATAATCTATTATATTGGGTAAAATCGCGAAAATGCAAGCTAGCAATATGAATATGCGCCCCAACAAATGGTTAATAATTCTTGCCATCGGCATTATGCATACAGCTATCAATATCGACTTCACTGCCGTAAACTTAGCTGTAGCCCCTATTGTTAAACAGTTTCATGCCTCCCTTACTACAGCACAATGGATTATTAACAGCTATTTGTTAGGCTCAATCTGCTTAATGATTGCCTCTGGAAAAATTGCCGACATGGTAGGAAAACGCAAAATTTTTCTATGGGGCGCCACAATTTTTACTATTGCATCTGGTTTGGCTGGAGTTGCGATTAACCAGGAGTGGCTAATTACAGCTCGTTTTTTGCAGGGAATCGCTGTTGCAATAATATTTCCTGTAGCAATGAGTATCGCTTTTACAAGTTTTCCACAAAAACAGCGTGGTTTAGCAATGGCTATTATGCTAACTATTGGTGGTTTAGCACAATCATTCGGCCCCGTATTTGGCGGCATCATGGTTCATTTTGCCAGCTGGCGCTGGATCTTTTTAATTAACGTTCCGTTAGGACTCTTTTCTATAATAGCCACTAGCATTTTATATCCTGCAGACAATATTACAACCCCCGAACAATCCATTGATTACCGCGGCATAATCTTAATTGCGACAGCGTTATTACTTCTGAGTTTTGGATTAAATGAGATAGAGCAGTTAGGTATAAATTCTATTCTATTATGGAGCAGCTTAGGGGCAGGAGCAGTACTCTTATTAATATTAGGCTGGCATGCAAATCAAACAGCCAACCCTATTATTGAGCTAAACTGCTTTAAAAACCGTAAGTTTAGCACTATCTTAATTATCCGTATTCTTATTGGTTATTGCTGGTTAGCGCTGCTATTTCCGATCGGACTTTATCTGCAAAATGTTTTAGGTTATAGCGCCTTATATGCAGGGTTAGTATTATTAGCAATGTCTCTAATGTTTGGCACACTATCACCTCTTGCCGGAAAGTTAATTGATAGAGTAGGCTCAAAAATACCGCTTATTATCGGTATTTCGTTAGCCATCATAAGCTTTATTTGCTTTATGCAGTTGCCTACTAATATTGGTTGGCAAAACCT